>JAYEKR010000128.1:0-3508 GCA_034661115.1 Thermodesulfobacteriota bacterium
AAATCGACTACGTCCCATTTACTAACAATCTGGGCGAAAGAGATATTCGCATGACCAAGGTTCAACAAAAAATATCCGGGTGCTTCCGATCAATTGATGGCGCACAAATCTTTTGTCGAATTCGGGGTTACCTGTCTACCTGTCGAAAGCATGGCGTCTCTTCAACTTATGCCTTGGAATGTTTATTCCAAGGCACTCTGCCTGATTTTCTCCTGCACAATTAACATAAATAAAAATTACACTGAGTAGTTACAATAAATATTTATTTTATGCTTGACTTTTTCCGGGTTAGTGCCGATATGTAACAAAAGTTACATTGCAAGGCATCGACTGGGCCGCAGCCCAATAGCCGGTGTCGGGCGCCCGCCCTGCTGTGGAAGGCGCGAGGCCCCTAATCACCCGTTCTCCCCCATAACAGCCTGCCTTTGCGGATCTTGTTGTTGAGTTGTCCGGCTTTGCCGGTGGGAACAAAAACGAAAAGGTGTCAGGTCTTGACATTTGACACAAGTTCTTTAACAAGTGTGGCTATTTCTTTATCTTTTGCCATCTCATGTTCCAACCTTGTAGATGATTTGCTCACGGCGCTGTAATGCATTCCCCTTATTCTTTTATTCTTTACTTTATGCTTGACTTTTCCGGGTTAGTGCCGATACGTAACAAAAGTTACATCGTGAAGCATCGACTGGGCCTCAGCCCCAACAGCCGGTGTCGAGCGCCCGCCCTGCTGAGGGGGGAGAGAGGGCACTTATTATTTTTTTAAGGAGAGTATTTATGAATAGTCAATTTGTACCAAAGATTTCAAAATATCAAAAAATTTTAAATCAACTACCAAAACCTGTGGGGTGGGTTATTTCAAGATTATTTAATAACCCATTCATTCTTTATAGTACACCAAAAAAAAAGTAGTCAATAAAAAGGGAAAAACCAACACAACTGATCTTGATGATTTTAGTTGATTGGGGGCTGACTATTTATTGATAGATTACAGCTCAAGAAGAATAGCGTTCCCCCTATGCGTGGGGATGAACCCCATCGACCCTGTTCCACGGGGACAAGCTTTGACAAAGGGGAAGTGTCCCCTATTTAAACAGTCCATCTTTTTCGAATCTGTCGATCTCTTTATCCGTGTATCCCAGCTCAAGCATGACCTCTCTCGTGTGCGTACCGGCAACAACCCCGGCCTTTTTGTATTCCTGGGGGGTCTTTGAAAACCTGACAGGACTGGCGAGCTGGCGCACCTTTTCACCCGTGGGAAGATCGACCTCCACGATCATGCCACGCTCCTGTGCATGCTGGTCCTCAAGGGCCTCGGAGAGACAGAGTACTGGTTCAACACAGGCATCTATATTATCAAATATCTCCATCCACTCATCCCTTGTCTTTGTGCGGATAATCGCACGGACCTGCTGCTTGACCTTTGGGAGGGCCTCGGGCCAGACCCCTCCTGGAACCAGATCGGGACGACCGATGGCCTCGCAGAACGCAGAAAAAAACTGCGGTTCAAGACCGCCGAAACTCAGATATTTGTCATCTGATGTCCTGTAAAAATCATACAGACAGCCCCCGTTGAGGAGATAGTCCTCGCGGCCGGGTTCGTTACCATCCACGAGACAGGCATTGCCGACCAGTGCATTGAATGCAATAACACCGTCGGTCATCGAGATATCGATGTGCTGGCCCGTTTGGGTGGCATTGCGGGAAATGACAGCGGCGAGTATGCCGATGACCGCATTGCTGGAGCCGGCAGCGATGTCAGCAATCTGCATGCCCACCAGTGACGGACCGTCTTTTTTTTTGCCTGAATATGACATGAGTCCGGAACGTGCCAGGTAATTGATGTCATGCCCGGCCCTGGCGTGATAAGGGCCGGTCTGTCCATAACCGGTCAAAGAACAATAGATAAGACCGGGATTGATCTGGCTGAGAGCAGTATACCCCAGCCCCAGTTTTTCCATAACCCCGGGACGGAACTGTTCTATCAGTATGTCATAATCACATATCAATGAATGAACAATCCGTATTGCCTCCGGGTCTTTCAGGTTCAATTGCATGCACCGTTTACCACGGCCGAGACAAGCCGTGGCAAACGAGATGTCCATGCCCGGAATAAAAGGAGGGGCAAAGGCAGCCATGTCCGGACGTGAACCCGAGATGACCCTGAGCACGTCAGCGCCCATGTCCGCAAGGGTCATGGTCGCATAAGGCCCGGGCAAAAGGGTGGTAAAATCCAGTATCTTCAATCCATCAATGGCTCCAGGCATATCATCCCCCCTGCGTCGATCTCACAGGCCCATGAACTTGGCCGCAATCCCTTTCATAATTTCATTGGACCCGCAAAAGACTTGACAGACTGCCATTGCATTATTGCATTATTGCATCATTCCCGCCTGTCTGCGTGCGGCACACTTAGCAGGCGGGAATGACAGTTTTTTAATTTTGCAACTGGTTCGCCATGCAATTATGCCAACAAAGAACCAAGCTCGCCAAACATCTCGCCCAGCTGATCGAAATATTTGGGATTCTCAAGGTTTGAGATCTTGTCCCAGTTGTCCCGGATCTCCTCGGGCTCCGGAATACGATGGCCGTCTGAAAGGATTGCACCCGGACCAGTCATAATGGCAGTGCGGCTGAAATAGCCCAGGGCCGCATTGATAATCATCCCTGAATCTTCACATTCTTCAGATGCCAGGTAGATGACAGCAGGCGTGACAAAGGCAGGCTTGAGCTTTTCGAATAATTCAGGCGGCAGCACGTCCTGGGTAAGCCTGGATGCAGCAACAGGGACAAGCACATTGGTCTTGATATTATGCTTTGCTCCCTCTATCTTGAGCACATTGGTCAGGCCTATAAGCCCCATCTTTGCCGCAGCATAGTTGCTCTGCCCGAAATTGCCGAACAGTCCGGCGCCTGAGGTGGTCATGATGATCCGTCCATAGCCATTTTCTCTCATTTTGGCATAGGCAGGCCTGGTAACACAATACGCACCCTTCAGGTGAACCCCTGTGACTGCGTCCCAGTTGGACTCTTCCATCTTTGTAAACGACTTGTCCCTCAATATACCTGCATTGTTCACAAGGATATCCACCTTGCCAAAGGCATCGACAGCGGTCTTGACGATATTTTCACCGCCCTGTACTGTGGCGACATTGTCATAGTTCGGGACCGCCTGCCCGCCAAGGGCCTTGATCTCTTCAACCACCTTGTTTGCCGCTGCATCATCATGTCCCTTGCCGTCCCTGGTGCCGCCCAGGTCATTCACCACGACCCTGGCCCCTCTCTTTGCAAACGCAAGGGCATGCTCTCTGCCCAGACCTGCGCCAGCGCCAGTAATGATAACCACCCTGCCGGTAAAATCGATATTTGCCATAAGATATAACCCCCTTTTTTTTACTGGTTTTTGGAAGGCAGAACCGCCTCAAACCGCCCTGTGATCTTTACATCGCCTTTTTCATCCCTGGCCTCAACCTCGCAGGAGATACGATTTTCATCCCCATCCTTACGCTTGTCC
>JAYEKR010000129.1:0-3475 GCA_034661115.1 Thermodesulfobacteriota bacterium
AGGGCGATCTTTTCTCCAAAGAGTACATCGCTGTCAATACAATGGAACACAGGCTCCTTGTAGGCCGGAGGACAGGTGATCTGGAGCGATGACTCCGCCATGCCATAGACAAGGGACATGGACCTTTGGTCAAACCCGTGGGGCCGGAACTTATTGATGAAATCCCTGGTTGTTGTTGCGGATATGGGTTCTGAACCATTGAGCCACGCCTTTATACAGGAGAGGTCTATCCCCTGGATTGCATCATCAGGCACCTGCAGGGTCAACCACTGTGCCGCAAAATTGGGACAGGGCACATGGGAGGCACGGTAGCGGTCGATAAGCCTCAAAAAAAGTGCAGGATTCTCGATAAAGGTCTTGGGATCAAGCTTTATCTGGTCCATCCCTCCAAGGGTCGGCGCCAGATGAAACCCAATAAGCCCCATGTCATGTGAATAGGGCATCCAGTTGACGATACGTATTTCGTCAATGGGCAGATCCACATTGGCGGAAATACGGTTTCCGCTGAAG
Organism: Thermodesulfobacteriota bacterium; assembly: GCA_034661115.1. Lineage (GTDB taxonomy): Bacteria > Desulfobacterota > Desulfomonilia > UBA1062 > UBA1062 > JAYEKR01. The sequence goes on from JAYEKR010000129.1 coordinate 511, forward strand.
ATAAGCAGTGTCTCAATGAGAGTCCTTCCTCTCTTTGAGGCAAATATCACCTCTCCCAATGAAGCATTGCTCAATGCAGAAACAATGCGGCTAAAGACCCCGGCAGATTTTATGCCCAGTTTTCGCTTGAGCATGTGAAGACTAAACCCTACAAGGGGGCGACGGTCATGCTCACCAATGTCCAGGACGGATTTTGCGCTCGAGTCAATGGTGTGAAGGAGATTGCTGTGCGAGAGTATAACGCCCTTTGGCTCACCCGTGGACCCTGAAGAGAACTGTAGATAGGCGGTGTCAGACGGTTTTGGTTTATGCATTTTGGTATCAGGGGCATGCCCCAAAAGGGTATCGACATCCATGATCCTCGTATTGACAATGCCCCGGTATGTATCCAGTGGACGGTCTGTCACAATACACCGGCTGTCCAATACCTGGCAGACCTTTATAATCCTTTCCATGCCTTCGTTTACCGGGTATCCCCCAGGAACCGGCAAAGGAACAGGGATAAAACCACCAAGAACAACCCCCCAGAATACACTGAGGAAGGATGGCGAATCCTGTACCTGAAGGAGTACATGGTCGCCGGGGCTCAGGCCCTGGTCCCTGAGCCCTCCCAGTACGCACTGCGCTGTATCGCGTATCTGGGCATAGGTCTGCATCCTTTCATGGCCATGTTCATCCACATGAAGGACACCACTCTGTGGCGCCAGCATGCAGGCGACCCGCAGTATATCCGGCAGGGTGCGTACAATCTTTGCCAGCGGCTGCCTGGGGTCCCCATGCACAATGGCGAGAGGAAGGGCATCGGTAAAACCTGTAAGGTCAATGGGCTTATGAACGGCCTTTTTTGCAGACACCTGCGTTGAACGCGACTCTTCCTCCATCTGCCTTGCGGCATAGGCCCTATCAAAAGAGACTACCTCCAAATCACGGTATTCGCCTGAATCATATCTCTCGCGCATGACAAAACGCTGGGTCTTGCCGCTCGTGGTCCTGGGAATATCCGGCAGAGGCACAATGGAATCAATGGTTACCTGAATGGTGAGGGCAAAATGTTCGTTTATCTTTTTGAGAAGATCCAAAAGTCCCTCTCTGGGTTTCTTTGTCTTCATAAAGAGGACAATCTTTTCCCTTGCATTCTCTTTGTCAGTGACGCCACAGACTGCCATATTCTTGAACCCCACAAAAGGCAGGCTCTGGAGCTCCTCCTCCAGGTCAGAGGAATAATAATTCTGGCCGTTAACAAAGATAATATCCTTGTACCGGCCCGTAATCACGATCCTCCCTTTGGTGATAAAACCGAGATCCCCTGTCCTGAGCCAGTCATTGCAGAAGAGTTCCTTATTTGCAGCATCGTTTTTATAATATCCTTTTGTGACATTGGGGCCCTGGATCTGGATATGCCCAACCACATTCTCCTTGACCATGCGATCCTTTTCATCCACCACGCGGATGGAAACACCCATTAGAGGGACCCCCTCATCCGCAAACTCAATAAATGTATCATTATCTGCGGCATTAAGGGCCACATGCGATGATGCAAAGGTCTCCCTGTTCAGCTTGTGATAGATGCTCTCTTCTCCAACCGGCGAGGTGGAAAGCACCAGGCTGGCCTCTGCCATGCCATAGGCAGGCAGCATGGCGCCCGGATTGAAACCATAGGCCTCAAAACGGTTTACAAACAGCCTTACCGCGGTGGGGGAGATGGGCTCTGCCCCGTTGAACAGCACCTCCACACAGGAAAGGTCGATATCCTTTATGGCCTCATCCTGTATCATGTTGAACATCCACAGCAGACCGAAATTGGGACTGCCTATCTGGGTCACCCGGTATTTATCGATAAGCAGCAGGTTCAGTGTCGGATTCATCACAAAGGTGGAGGTCTTCATCTTGATCTGCAGCATACCCGCACTAAGCGGCGACAGGTGCAGTCCTATGAGCCCCATATCATGGGAATAAGGCAGCCAGCTGCATACACTGACCGGATAATCCATCTTTTCCGGGGGGGAACCGAACAGGTCATCGACCATCTTTTGTTCCGCATTGTTTGCAGTGGCCCTTCCCAGGGCAAAGATATTGCAGACAAGGTTATTGTGTGAGAGCACAACCCCCTTTGGAAACCCGGTCGACCCGGAAGAGAACTGGATATAGGCCGTATCGGACGGTTTCGGCACATGGTAGTCCCTGTCCTCCTGATCGTTTTTTCTGAGGTCATACAGGGAAAGCACAGAGACCACATCCAGGCCCTTATAGAGATCCATGGCCTGGTCGGTTATGATATACGCATCTTCCAGCAGGCTGCATACATTGAAGACCTTTTCAGCCCCCTGTGCAATGGGAAAACTGTTTGGAAGGGCCAGGGGCACAGGGATAAAACCGCCCAGGACCGCACCCCAGAAGGCAATGACAAAGCCCTTGTCATCATCGATCTGCAAGACCGCATGACCCCCGGGCTTCATGCCTTTAGACCTCAGGGAATGAAGCATCTTTCCGGCCGCCTCAAGCAGCCCCGGGTAGGTGAGAAGGTCTTCATTGCCCTTGACATCCACGAAGATTATCCCCTTTTCCGGGGCAATATGCGCGGCAGTACAGATCATTTCCACAAGGTTCTTTGAAAAATATGGGAGTATATCCATCTTCGGGCCCTCAGAAAGGGCATCCGGATAGGTGGAGAGATCCACATTCAATGCATCCTGCCTGCCGGTGACATGGGTTCTGGTGCGCATGAGATCCACATAGAGACCACCCGATGAACGCAGCCCCCTGTTGAGACGGTTCACCTCCAGATCCCGGTATTCACCTGAATCATACCTCTCGCGCATGACAAAACGCTGGGTCTTGCCGCTCGTGGTCCTTGGTATATCGGACAGAGGTACAATGGAATCAATATTGACCTGTATCTTTTTGATCAGGGCTTCATTTATCTTGGACAGGAGCTCATGGAGGGCCTCCCTGGGTTTCTTAGTCT
>JAYEKR010000130.1:0-3471 GCA_034661115.1 Thermodesulfobacteriota bacterium
AAGACCGCAAGGTTTCTCGATATCGACCGGAAGACCCTGAGGACAAAGATACACAACTACGGGATTGATATAAAAGATATGTAAAGCGCAGCAAATGCAAAACTATTGGGTCGTCATTCCCGACTGCCTGCAGCAGGCAGGCAGACAGGCAGGCGGGGATCCAGTATTCCAGGTGTTTTTTTGTTTTTGCATTTGGTTCGAGAACCATGGGGTGTTCTTCCCCACCCATGGGGAGTTCTTCCCCGGCGAATGCGGTTTGGTATTGCCTGCATTGAAAATATCCCTTTAATGTTAGCGTGTTATATTGTGGCATCTATCTTGCTCTTTAGTTTGTATAAAAACATACACAAGGGAGGAAGTGATGGAAAAGAAAAAGATACTTTTGATAGACGATGACAGGGATTTTTTGGCAGCGACCCAGTTGATCCTGAAGAGCGGCGGTTATGAGGTCTTTCTTGCAGAAAACGGCAAGAGCGGGTTGGAGCAGGCAAAGGCGATAGCCCCTGACCTGATAATAGTAGACATGATGATGGAGACATGGAGCGAGGGGTTTGACGTGGTCTCCAAGCTCAGGACATCGGAGTCGGGGAAAAAGATCCCTTTGATTATGTTAAGCGCGGTGGACCTGAACGGGCCCTACTCCTCGTTTGAGGCCCCGGAAGGGGTGCCTTCCGTGGACCTGGCTTTGAATAAACCGATCAGCGCAGAAGATCTTTTGAAATATACTGGCCAGCTTTTGGCATAAAAGGGGGCTTTCGGCCATGAAGGAAGAGATCATCCTGATCATAGACGATGATGCATCCATCAGGGACGGATGCAACCAGACATTAAAGCGGGAGGGATACACAGTATTCACTGCGGCCCAGGGGGCCCAGGGCATCAAAACAGCCAGAGAGGTAAGGCCGTGCATGGCGTTTATAGACCTCAAGATGCCTGGTATCCCGGGTGATGAGGTCCTTAATATCATTTCAGAGGATATCCCGGATATTGTTTTGGTGGTGATAACGGGTTATGCCTCTATTATTTCCGCTGTAGAGTCCATGAAAAAGGGTGCCTATGATTATTTGCCAAAACCCTTCACCCCTGATCAATTGAGGGCCGTAACAAGGCGGGGTCTGGAACACCGCGGACTCAGGATCCAGGCCAGGAAATTAAAGGAAGAGAGGGACCGCATGGAAAGGGGTTTTATCACATTTGTAAGCCATGAGATGCGGTCCCCCCTTGTCACTGTTCAGCAGTATATGGAGGCGCTCAAGGCTGTGGCGGGTGACTCTCTGGGTGATGATGTACTTGATATAGCCCAGCGGAGCAGCAAGCGTATACAGGGCCTTCAGGATATGATTGAACACTGGCTGGATATAAGCCGTATCGGGGGTGATTCCTTTTTAAAGGACAGGGCATCCCTGGATCTTTCTTCCATTATGCACAACAGTATAGAAGAGATGAGGCTGCTGTGTGAAAAGAGAGGTATCTCCGTCACATACGACACCCATGACAGCCTTCCAGCTGTCATGGGGGACGAAGCGAGCATATTGAGGGTCTTTGTCAATATTATTGGTAATGCCTCTAAATATACCCCGCGCGAAGGAAGGATATCCATAAGAGATGAATATGACGATTATTATGTGAGTATGCATATCTCGGACACAGGTTCGGGTATCCCCGAGGATCACCTGGCTTTTCTCTTTGAACCCTTTTACCAGGTCAAAGGCAGGCAGCAGGAATACAGGGGTTCAGGCCTGGGCCTGACGTTTTGCAAAAGGATCATGGACGCCCACAAAGGCAGGATAGAGGCGTCGTCAGAACAAGGAAAGGGTACCACCTTCAGTCTCAGGTTTCCCAGGTAAGGCTTTTTACCCCCGGGTTATTTGTTTGATGCAGGACCCATCCAGACGCATGTATTATCCAGGAGATATTCCGATGGATAGTCGACCATGCATTCTCTGCACAGGTGAATCATTTTTCCGCTTGAAATTTGCCGCACGAGAAATGATTTTGCTGTATGCCTCTTGCACAGGAAGCACCGGTCAATACTGTCATCCTTATGCAGGATATAGGCACGTTCATCGATTTCATACATTTGGATTTTCTCCTGCCCCCAAACGGGCTGTTGTATTGTGTACATATAAAGACTAATAGCTTATCCTGTTTTCCTTTGTGCTCTTTGCGTCCCCCATGTCAGAGAATCCCTTTTTTCGTCCCAGGATCTTGTTCGGATCAATGGATCCCATGGCCAGCAGACCACCTATGCCAACGCCAATGTAGGTGATAAAGACCCTCCACAGGACCACGGTTATGCCTATGAGGTATTTGGGGATAAAAGAAGAAAAAAGAAGGGCAAAGCCTCCCTCTGCGAGGCCGCTTCCTCCAGGGGTGGGTGAGAAATACAGCATCGGCATGAGAATGACCTGGGCCTTGAAGGCTTCCATGTACGAAGAGGAAAAGCCGAGGCAATGGATGATGACAGGCGCCATGATGAACTGGATGACAATAAAGACAATGGTTGCAGCCAGCGAGGCCAGGAATGAGATAAACCCGTTGTGAAGGTAAAAATCAAGGCTCCATGAATAGTCTTTTGCGATATTGTGGACATATTTGTCAATTCCGTAATCCTTGACCCTGCCCATTTTATGCAGCCTGTCCATGACCTGGTTGATGATCCAGTGGGTCTGTTTTGGAAAGAGATATACAAAAAAGAAGATTCCGGTAAGAAAGATATAAAAAAAGACCACATAATAATAGACATAGACCATGACCCTGTTGGATGAGAGCGTTTTGTCAAAAAGAAGAACCACAACGCCACCAATGGCAAGCACGCCCATAGTGGCGATGCGTTTAATCACGTCAATGGATATGGCCTGACCAAGGGGAAGACCGTGCCGGTGGAGCATGTACATCTCGGCCGGCATCATGCCGGACTGCAAGGGGGTTATGGCGCCGAAAAAACGGCCTATGAACATGATTTTCATGGCATGCAGGATCGGAAGGGGGTGTCCCAGTGAATGAGAAAGGATAACGGTCCTGAGTGCATCAAAGACAAACATGAGGGCGCTCAGGATAGTCAGGACCATAATGGACCGAAGGTTTATCATGCCCAGTGCCTCCCAGGTTTTGGAGCTGGATGAGGCAAAGAGTACAAGGCCGAGTGTAATGCCGCTTATAATAAAAAAGCCCAGAACCCGCCTTGTCTGGGATATGTTTTTATCACCTGTCATATTTTATTGATACCAGACAGGGTTTTTGCTAACAAGCCCGATATTTTAGATGGAAAAGACAAAGAACACCACCACAGTCATTCCCGGTCTCCCTCCGGTCATTTCCGCCTGCTAAGTGCATTGCACGCAGACAGGCGAAGGCGGGAATCCAGTGTTTCAGGTAATTCACGTTTCTGGACCCCCGCCTTCGCGGGGGTGACGGTTATCCTTGTGATATTATATAGGAGTCTAACTCCGCGTTCTCTGCTCCTCAGCG
>JAYEKR010000131.1:0-3456 GCA_034661115.1 Thermodesulfobacteriota bacterium
GGTCCAGAAACGTGAATTATCTGGAACACAGTCATTCCCGCCTTCGCGGGAATGACTGTGACGGGAGTATACCGACCATAGCCTTCCGCTATATTTGCGGCTATGCTGTCGGAAGATCGTATTATCTGATAGCCCACAGTGTTTTTGAACCTTTTTGTTCCCTTTATCAAAATCGTGCCAGACCATATCTGATAACGCTTCTGCCAGCTCGTAAACTCGTTTCCTGTCTCCCCAATTTCCAATTTCAAGCCGAGAACGGCTACTCTTTTTCATATAAAGTGTTATTGATTGCGACAAAGGGTAAAATATTTCACATATAAAAGGGTAAATTTTTTTCCATTATCCACTGTCTCGGGAGACACAAAATATTATTCTGTCGGATATCAAGGAGTTATATCCATGTGTCCGGTTGGCATCCGGATTGCTTAATAATGTTATCATTGATGCAGGTGCAGGGGGTTTAAGATGAAGAGATCAACATTCAAGGTGCTTGGTATACTGGTATGCATTGCTGTCATTCTTACGGGCTGCCAGTATAACCTCAAGATATGGACAAACAAGGAACAGGCAAAGGGGACAGTCGCGGTCAAGGTCTACAGCTCGGATGACCTGTCTGTGCCACAGAGCTATCTTATCCCGCAATTCGAACTTCAGCCCAATGGGAAATACATGGCAGTGGTACCAAATGTATTCAACGGCAGCAGTGTTGTCCGTCTTGAAGCTCTGGGGGACGGATCCATGCCTCCTGCCCCTGTCAGGTATGAGGGTAATGCCTCTATAATGTCTTTCATGTCACCTGAAGAACTGGAGATCGTTGCGCCCTACCGGGTCGAAAGCGGCAATTCACCCATGGCTGCGTGGATGCTTGGTAAAAATGAGAGCGGGAAAAATTTTGCACAGGAGGCAGCCGGGACCATGGATTGCCTGCTGAATACGGGCGGTGTCGTATGGACCAGTACCTCGCCCCAAAGCGATATACAGTCGGCCCAAAGGGACCATTGGGCCATGAAGATGGATGCCCCGGGAACCCCTGCACCCCATTCAACCCTAACCTTTGACAACCCTGAAGGACTGAGTATTGAGCTCTGGTTTACAGGCAATTTTATCGACAGCAATGAGCCAAAGATCATGCAGGTGGGAGACACAATCAGCGCGCATATCGACAAATCGAGCCATCTGGTATTCACCGTGGGTACAACCGGACTGGCATCCACGGCAGACATCGGCCTGAATTCAGGCCAGTGGTACCATGCATGTTTTGTATATAACAATGATACCATGGAAATATACCGGGACGGAGAGATGGTTGCCTCTGCCAGTGAAAATGAAGATGCAATCCCCCAGGACAGGCTGCCCTCCGGTGCAATAGATGTCTATGTGGGTGGTGACAGTTTATCCCAGACAGATGGTTTGAGTATAGACGAGGTAAGGATCTATGATTACGTGACCTCTCCCACCATGATCAGTTATGATGCCATGGTCGTACCCTTTGACACGGAACGCGACGGCGTAGGCAATAATGTCGACAATTGCCCCATGATCAAGAATCCGGACCAGCTGGACAATGAAGGGGATGGCATCGGTGATGCATGTGACGATGATGACGACAATGACGGCATCCTTGATGTCGCAGACAATTGCCAGTTTGTATATAACCCGGACCAGCTGGACTCGGATTCCGACGGCCTGGGCGATACATGCGACAATTGTCCTGACGTATCAAATCCGGACCAAAAGGACTCTGACTTTGACGGAGTCGGTGATGCATGCGACAACTGCTATCTTTTCCCCAACCCGGATCAGGCGGATAACGACTCTGACGGCATGGGCGATGTATGTGATGACGATGATGACAATGATCTCGTAAAAGACTTGGCAGACAACTGTCCGATGCAATATAACCCGGACCAGGCTGACAGCGATGGTGACGGCATTGGCGATGTATGTGACATAGATACCCCGTAGCCGTTCACGGCTTGAAATTAGAAATTAGAAATTGGGGAGACAGGAATTGAATGCGTTCGTCAACAGTACAAAAGCATAAAGGCCAACGTTCCAATTTCAACGTTCCGTGAATGGTTACGATACCCCATAAACCATACCGGTTTTTTTCATAACCCTGGGGGGCCGCAGGCCCCCCCCTCCTTTTTTCAACCAGTGCTATACATTACCCTTCAAGTATTATATCCTTGACCGCATGGCAGAAAAAATTATCCTGAGCGTTATCATCCCCATGTATAATGAGGAGGAAAATGCCGCAGAAACCATATCCAGGGTCCAGGAGACCCTGGATGCGCACCTGGATAGCTATGAGATCATCGCGGTAAATGATGGCAGCACAGACAATACCCTTAAGGTACTTGATGATGCAGTCAGGGACAATCCTTGTCTGAGGGTTGCATCATACTGGAAAAACGGGGGCAGGGGAAAGGCCATCCGCCAGGGGTTTTCTGCGGCAAGGGGGAGGTACATGGCTACCATCGATGCTGACCTCTCCTATGATCCCGAATACATCCTGGACATGGTGCGGGTCCTGGACGATGAAAGGGATATTGATGTGGTGCTTGCAAGCCCATACATGCCGGGCGGTGATACCCGGGGGGTTCCCGGGGCAAGGCTTTTTATAAGCCGTATGGGGAATTGGATCATACGGTTTTCCATGACAGAGAAGATACACACCCTTACCTGTATTGTCCGGTGCTATCGCAGTGAGGTGATATCCAGCCTTGACCTGGAATCAGACGGCAAGGAAATCCATCTGGAGATCCTTTCCAAGGTTTTGGCCATGGGTTTTTGCGTCAAGGAGATACCTGCGACCCTGAGGGCCAGAGAAAAAGGGAGCTCCAAGTTTGCCTTTCGTTCTACGGCCCTGTCGCATATCCTTTTTACCGTGTTTGAGCGTCCTGCCCTTCTCTTTGGTATCCTTGGGATTATTCTCACCCTTTTCGGCCTCGGCCTGGGCATATATATTTTAGTGCTCTTTTACGGAGGAACACTGAACCCGGATCGCCCGCTTCTTCCCCTGTTAATCCTCTTTATCCTGGGTGGTATGCAGGTACTCTCCTTTGGTTTCCTTGCCTCGCAGATAAATTATCTGCGCAAGGAGGTCCTCAGGGTCAGGCGCGCGATAGGCTCATCCATGCCCAGGATATCCGGCACGGGTGACGATAGACAAGATTGATGCCTTGCCCCTTATTGGCAGGGAGGACTATACGGATTCATGTGCCTTTTTTCCATAGACACGTTCATAGGCCCGGCAGAACGGACAGATCGGGTCTTCAATCTTCCGAACGAACCAGTTGGCCATCCCGTCCTGATTATCCCTTGCCCTGTTGCATAAAGGACAATTCATACAGACCTCTGCCATCTTTTTGTCCCGCAGTGTTGCCTGATCGTTCATTTTTCCCCCTTACAAAATAGTATTTCCGGATGATAATACCTGTGACGTAAAAAAAA
>JAYEKR010000132.1:0-3453 GCA_034661115.1 Thermodesulfobacteriota bacterium
CGCAAGGAATGGGGAGACCTGAGCAGGGATCTTTCCATTGCCTTTGATGAAAAACAGATCATCGATGTGACTGCAACCCTTATCCTTGACAGTATGTATGTGCGCGAACTCTCCATATGGCTGCTTGACGATGATGTATATCGTTGTCATTTTTCTTTTCCCTCTGCCATGGAGAGCACTCAGATATTATTGGATCTGCCCTTTATCGAATATCTTGAGGCCAACCCTTATTTTCTGCGCAGGATGCCATGCCGGGCAGCAGATCCCCTGTGGGAGAGGCTTGTCGAGGAACACAGGGGTTTTCTGGACCAGTATCATATTGAACTGGCGGTCCCCATGGATGTGGAAAAGGGCATTATGGGATTTATCTGTGCTGGTGGTCAAACCGCTGGCAACCAGTATGGTCAGGATGATATTGATCTCTTATCCTCCATTGCCATGCAGTCAGCCGCCGCGGTGATGAGCGCCAGGTTTGCAGGGGAACTTTCAGACAACCGGGAGTTGGATACCATCAACCGTGTGTCCGCCTTTGTGCTCCATGATCTGAAAAATGCATCCGGAAACCTTTCTCTGATCCTCCAGAACGCGCCTGATCACATGGGCGACCCGGAGTTCGTAGCTGATATGCTGGATGCCATGGAGGGATCGCTTATGCGCATCTCCAAGGTTATCGACCGACTTGGAACCAGGACCCTTGGGGATGAGGTCAGAAAAGAGGATATATGTATCGCGTCCTTTGTTAAGGGTATAGTGCAAAGACTCAGTCCAAGCCTGGCAGGGATACATGTGATCCTGAAAATTGAAGACGGGCTTGAGGTCAATAGCGATCCGGAGGTTGTGGAGAGGATCCTGGAAAACCTTATCCTCAATGCGGCACAGGCATCTCTCGAGGGAGGAGAGGTGGTTATCTCGGCCTTCAGCAGGGAAGAGGACGTGGTGTATTGTGTTGCGGACAATGGGCCCGGCATGGATGAGGATTTTATCTCAAGACGATTATACAGACCGTTTCAGACAACAAAGGAAAATGGAACCGGCCTGGGGCTCTGGCAGGTCAAACAGCTTTCCAGCCATTTGGGCGGTGCAATCGAGGTGGAGAATTATCCTGGTTTAGGTGTGACAATAAGGGTTGTTCTGCCGGCGCAGCCCTTGTCGTAAACAAGGGTTATTACCCATGGTCTCTTTGCGTGGAGATGCCATGTTTTTTGATGAGGTCATGCAGGGTAGGGCGGCTTACGTCAAGGGCCTGTGCTGCCCTGGTGATATTGTAGTTGTGTTTTCTCAGACAGTGGCTGATTGCACTGCATTCAGCGGAATACCTTGTTTCCTTCAGGGTTTTCTCCCTGGGCTTTCCATGGTCGAGTTCCAGGTCTTTTGGTGTGATATAGGTCTTTTCTGCCATTACCACGGCCCTTCGGACACGGTTTTGCATCTCCCTGATATTGCCGGGCCATGGATACTCATTCATGGCATCTATGGCCTGCGGAGAATAGCCCTTGAATCGTTGTCCGATCTCGTGGCTGTAGGTCTGTAGAAAATATTTGGCGAGTACGGGGATATCCTGCGCATGGTCTTTTAACGCAGGGCAATGCAGAGGGATTACATTAAGCCGGTAAAAGAGGTCCTCCCTGAAGGTATTGTTGTTCACTGCCTTTAACAGGTCGACATTGGTAACGGCAATGACCCTTGCATCGATCCTGATCTTGGTGCTGCCTCCGATGCGCTCTACTGTGCCCTCCTGCAGAAACCTCAGGAGCTTGACCTGGAGACCCAGCGGAAGCTCCCCGATCTCATCCAGGACAAGGGTTCCTTTCCGGGCCTTTTCTATTTTCCCTATGTGTTTTTTGTGTGCGCCTGTAAACGCGCCTCGTTCATGTCCAAAGAGTTCACTTTCAAGCAGGTTATCCGGAATAGCTCCGCAGTCCACGATAACAAATGGATGTTGGGCCCTCTCACTCAGCATGTGTATGGCATGGGCCAGCCTGTCCTTTCCTGTGCCGCTTTTCCCCTGGATCAGCACAGGAAAGTCTGTCTTTGCCACCTTTCTTGCCATTGTGAAAAGATCCGTAATGCATGGATCACTCCCTATCATGCCGTCAAAATCCGTGGATCCACGGTCTTGGCTCCTGGCCTTGTTCAGGTCTTCCTCCAGCCTTGCCAGGTATATTGCCCTGGAGATAATAATCTTCAGCTCGTCTATGTTGACGGGTTTTTCATAATAATCATATGCCCCCAGGGATATGGCCTCCATGGCGTTTGTCCTTTCCGTGTTTCCCGTGGTGACTATGACCTTGGTATAGTCGTCTTTCCTGGTTATTTTCTCTAGGAGACTCAGGCCTTCTTCGGCACTGTCCGGACAGGGCGGGAGACCGAGATCCAGCAATACAACCGAAGGTGTAATGTGTTCAAGGATATCGAGGGCATTTGGGGCATCTCTGGCAATGGAAACATCATAGGTGTCAGAAAGACCCCATTTCATCTGTCTTGCCATGCCGGATTCATCTTCAACAAGGAGTATCTTATTTTTGTCCATATCCCAACCCTGGTGTATGAAAGAAGATTGTAACCGTTCAAACTGTCAGCACTTACAAACCTATTCAGAGAACAGATCCCGCATCTCATCCTGTATCTGCGAAAGCCCCTCTTTTTTCTTTTTATGGTCTTTTTCAAGGATATCTACCCTCTGTGTAAGGGAGGAAAGAGATGCCTTGAGAGCGGTGATTTCTTTTGTAAACCGTTCTAATTCAGCCAATATATCGATATCGCTGGAGATATCATCCATAAAGGAGATAAGATCAGAGACCTTTTTGGATGTCTCAGAGTCCATAGGCTTCTCTCTTCGCCTTCAGTCTGACCTGGGACAGGGATGAATAGACATTGTCCAGTGCCTCCTTGAGTTCGCAGATCTCGGTCTCAAGGGGAATGTGTCTGTTTATTTCATCTTCAAGGTTGCCTTCAAGCTCGTCTATGCGGGATCTGGACATCGTCAGCTCCTTCTGAAGAAGCCCGACCTTGACATCCAGCCTTGCCCTGTCGTGCATGGAGGTGTGAAAGTCTTTCATTCTGGTATCTATGAGCAGTCTTTGTTCCTGCTCCTGCTTCAGTAGCCCTGTCTTTTCTTTAAGGTCGACAGATAGATTTTTGATGTAATAATCGGCATCCTGCAGCTGTTCATCGAGAAAGGCGATTTCTTTTTTGAGCAGGCCCTGTTCCGTGTTGTTTGCGCGCAGCAAGGTGATCTGCTCATCCAGTCTGTGGTTATTTTCCTGAGCCTTCTTAAGATCAAGGTCTATTTTTGCAGCCTTGCGATCCGTGTCCTTTTTTTCAAAGATCATCCGGTTGAACTCTGTGTTGAGATCATCAATGGTTTTAACTGCATCTTTAAGCCGCGCAGGTGTTTTTGGTGCATCAGGCTTTGTATCTGGTGCCCTGGTGTCTTCTTCCTGGATCTGTGTT
>JAYEKR010000133.1:0-1731 GCA_034661115.1 Thermodesulfobacteriota bacterium
CACATTGGCCCCCAATCTACAACCTTTACCAATATGTATAGGCGCCTCTCCAGCAAGGGATTGACTTTGGATAGGGACATCTATGTCTTCATAGCCGTGGATATAGTCCTGCAATGTAACATTCGGTGCAAATCCAACATCATCCTCTATAGTTATACCCGCTCTTGCCGCGATCCAGGTACGAAAACTCAAATGGACCCTGTTTCCTATCTTAACAACAGCCCTGCCCTTTATCTTTTCCTTTGCTGCAACATGTATAACAGTGTCCTTATGTATTATAACCTTATTGCCTATTGAGACATACTCCGGGTGAATGATCTTAACCCCTGCATCCACAATATTACCTTTTCCAAATTCGCAACAATGCATGTGGCAAAAAAGAGATCTTAACGCAGTTAAAGACATCATGGGTTTTCAGAACTCCCATCGTTTATGTGTTTTTTTACCCATTTCTTCGTCTCAAAATCATATTCTCTTATTACCTTTGCAGGATTCCCCCCGGCCACACTATATGGTGAAACATCTTTTGTTACAACCGAATTTGCGCTGATAAATGAATGTGACCCTATGGTAATGCCTGGAAAAATAAAGGTATTGAAACCGATGCCACACCCCTGACCAATAATTATCGGCGCCTCAAGGGTAATAGGATTCTCCTTTACTGGTTTTTCAGGGTCCTCAAAATTATGCCTTGTATCGGCCAAAAGCACATTCTTGCCTATCAGCGTTCCATCGCCTATCTCGATATAGTTATGGGCATTGATAAAGGTACCTGAGTTTATGGATACATTATTGCCGATTCTAAGGGTAATTTTGTCCTTGTCCTCCCCCCATGGATCGGAATAGATCTCAACGCCCTTTTTAATCCTGCATCTGTTGCCCACTGATATATTGTAGGGCGATTCAAACACGACCCCAGAATCCCAGTGAACCCTTTTGCCGTATTCCCTGAAAACAAGGGCATTCCTGGCATTGATAAATATCCGCATAAACCCACGCCATGTTGAATCAACCCTGTGCCTCACCTTGTCATAATATACGCGCTGTATAATTTCTTTATATGATTTCATCGTCCCAATCACCTGTATTACCTTTTCAACAATGCCTCTATTTCAACAAATACCCTGTTGTGGTCCTTGAAAGAGACTCGGTCACCACCTATAGCCCTGTTATCCGTCATTTGTTTTTTCATGGCCTCAGCAAGGGCAGCTGCATCGGCCGGCGGCACCACACAGCCGTTTTCCGGGTTTATATACATACTCGCCCCGTTTGCCGATGTCGTGATTACGGGTAAATCGCATGAAAGTGCCTCCAGGACCACAAGGGAACATGCATCATAATAGGTGGGATGGACAAGACAATCACATGAGGGATATATCCTTTCAAGGTCTTTTGCCCTGTCCCCGAACACAATAATATCCCCCAGATCAGATGCCATGGCCTTGTCTTCTGCGCTGGCCGGGCCTGTCACCAGCACCTTGAATGCATCGCATCCAAGCATCCGGCATGCATCCAGGAGCAGATCAAAACCCTTGAGCGCAAGGTTGTTGGCGACAAAGAGAAAGACAAAGGTGTCAGGGGCAATACCGTATCTCTCCCTGATCTCTTTTTTATTGTTCTTGTTCAAGGCCGTGTATCTGGAGGTATCTATGCCATTGGTGATCAAATGGATCTTTTCTAAAGGATACCCGAATGCTGCCTTCATATCGTCTTTCACCATCTGTGAGATGG
>JAYEKR010000133.1:1741-16096 GCA_034661115.1 Thermodesulfobacteriota bacterium
AATCACCTCGGGCCTTGTGACACGAAAGATCCACCACTCCATGCCCCGTTGCACCATATCCTTGAGGGTTAACCGTTTGATAAAACGTGTAAAAGGCCGGATGGATGCAGGGTACCGCATTGTCTCCCGCAAAAACCAGGCCCGGTGAAGCCCTCCATGGGGCTGGTATATATCCATGAAAAAGGTATTCCCCACACAAAAATGGCAATATCCCTGCATCTTTTTTGCCTTGAGATAATGCAACAGGGCAAAACTCAGGTGACGCAGGCCCTGTGGAAAAGGCATGGGGTGAAGCAGGTGCACATAAACAGGGCCGGGTGCTCCGGGGGTCTTGAGCTGGCTGTTTTCTTCATTGACCTTTATATTTTCGTCCGAGGCCGAGCGCATACATATCACATCCACCCTGTGCCCGCGCTGCGCAAAAAAATGGGCCAGGTCCCAGCAATATCTCTCTGCCCCGCCAACAGCAGGGTCAAATTTTTCAATGGCAATGCATATCTTCAATCAAAAAACCCCCTTATATTCTCTATGACATACTCGATATCCTTATCCCTTAAAACCGGATACATGGGGAGGCTGAGGATCGTGTCGGCGCGTCTTTGGGTTTCCACAAGGTCTCTGGGGGTTTTTGCGCTGTTGAAGGCCTTTTGCCGATGCAGGGGGACCGGATAATGTATGAGTGTATCAATGTCTTTATCTGCCAGAAAGCCCTGGAGACTATCCCTTTTATCCACCTGGATCACATAGAGGTGATATACATGCCCTGAGATTGTTGTCTCTTTTCGGATGGTATGATCGATGCCTATTAGCCCTTTATTATATATCGAGGCAATACGACGCCTGGAGCGTATATATCCCTCCAGGTATCCGAGCTTGACCCGGAGAATGGCCGCCTGAATCTCATCGAGCCGGGAGTTATATCCCGGGATACCATAGTGGTATCGGTCGGCCTGCCCGTAATTACGCAGCAGACGAAGCCTTCGGTTAAGGGCCTCGTCTCTGGTGGTGATGATCCCTGCGTCCCCGCAGGCCCCCAAATTCTTTGTGGGGTAAAAACTGAAGGCCGCCATGTGTCCCATGGACCCGGCCCGCCCTGATGCAGATTGATGATGGTATGTGGCGCCGTGTGCCTGGCAGGCATCCTCGATGACATAAAGGCCGTGTCTGTCCGCAATATCCATGATAGGCCCCATGTCCGCGCACTGCCCGTAGAGGTGCACCGGTATAATGGCCCTTGTTTTGTCTGTTATGGCATCTTCAATACGATCCGGGTCTATCAGGTGCGAATCCTTTTCTATATCCACAAACACAGGGGTGGCGCCTGTGTATACGACTGCAAGCGCGGTAGCGGCAAAGGTATTGGCAACGGTTATCACCTCGTGGCCCGGTCCGACATCAATGGCCTTGAGGCTCAAAAACAGGGCATCCGTTCCAGATGCAACACCGATTGCATATTGGCAGGAACAAAAGGCCTTGAACTGTGTTTCAAAGGCATCGAGTTCCTGTCCCAGGATAAACCGTCCAGAGGAGACAACACGGCCCACGGCCTGCATGAGCTCTGCCCTTATGGCATCTGTCTCACTGGACAGATCACAGAAATTCACCTGCATCTATGCCTTCCAGTAATGCGTTTTGTTTTCGTCATAAAAAGCAATGGTCTTTTTTATGCCCTCATCAAAATCCGTGTGCGGGCTCCACCCCACCATAGACTGTATCTTTGATATATCAGCCCAGTAATCACCGGGTTCCACCTCGGCACGTTCCCTTGTGAACTCTGCAAATTCACAACTGCCCTTGCCGGCAAGGGCCACGATCTTTTCTGCAATTGCCCTGAAGGAGATGGCCTTCCCGGATCCAACATTAAAGACCTCGCCCTGTGCCTGGGGCATATGCGCGGTCATAAGAAAACATTCAACCAAATCATCGATAAACATGAAATCCCTCAGTATGGACCCGTCCCCGAATACAGGCAATGCCTCATTATCCATGGCCTTTCTTATAAACCAGTTAAAAACCCCGTACTCATCATGCATCATCTGGTGCCTGGGCCCGTAGGTATTGGTGATCCGCAGGCAGACAGCAGGGATATTATATACATGATTGTACACAAGGATCATCTTTTCCGCTGCCAGGTTTGTGACTGCATAAAGACCCTTTGGATTGGTGGGATTATGCTCATCGACAGGGAGCTTTACGCTGGGGCCATACTCACCTCTTGTGCCGGAATAAACACAAATGGCATCCCGGTTAAACTCCCTCAATGCCTGCATAAGGACCAGTGTCCCATGGCAGTTGATCTCGAGATCCTGGACTGGATTCTTCATGGAATCCACATGGTTCACCTGCCCTGCCAGGTGAAAGACCATGTCCTGACCCTTTACCATGTGATTCATGGAAAGCTGGTTTCGGACATCACTGAAATTGATCCTTATCCTGTCCCTGACCGGCTCAATATTAAAGAGATTGCCGCCCTGTCTGGGAAGCATATTGTCCACAAGGGTAACATCTGCACCCAAATCCACAAGCCTGATGGCCAAGTTGGAACCTACAAAACCCAAACCGCCTGTGATAAGGACCTTTTTATTCTTATAGCTTTGTCTGTAATCCATTATCTTCCCCCTGTTCCGGGGCGTTTTCAAGCTCCCAGACCCTGGCATATTTAATAAACACATAATACATGGTGGATACAGCGATTATAAAACCCGGCATGCCGTCCATAAACCCCAGTTTAAAAAAATATTCCTTTATAAACCTGAAGGGGGGCCTCAAGATAAGGGCCATCCACGAAAAACCCTTCCCTGTGGCCTGCATATCATGTGCAGCGACCCCGGAATAGCGGTTTATGGTGTCGATCTGGTCTGCAATATCCCTGTAGTTATAGTGATGGTAAACCCTCGAGAGTTCCCCTGCCCTGCCCTTTACCCGGACATTCGCGTGAAGCCCCCCCATAAATGCGCCCCTTGATTTTTTAAAGAGCCTGATCTCCCTGTCAGGCACCCATCCGCCGTGCATGATCCACCTTCCCAGATAAAAGGTCCTCCTGTGTACGATATAACCGTCATACAAACCTTTGTCCCCTTGAATCCTCTGCTGCATCTCAGAGGCAAGCCCGGGAGATATCTCCTCGTCTGCATCGATAAAGACCACCCAGTCGTTTACTGCCTTTGATATGCAATAGTTATACTGGTCACAAAAACCGGGCCATGGCCTCTGTTCAACATTGTCCGTATATCTGCCTATAATCTCCATGGTGGCATCAGAGCTGAAGGAATCAACGACAATGATCTCTGATGCCCATGGCTTCACGCTCTTCAAGGCCCTTTCCACGGTCCTCTCATTGTCACAGGTGATCATGCACACAGAGATATCCATCAATGCCCCAATGCCAGATCAAGGACCTCAGAAGGGGTTACGGCCTTCAGACAGTCATAGGTACCATATCTGCAGGTGTGTTCCATACAGGGGGCACATTCCAGGTCCTTATAGATATAGTGGGCATCTCCGCCCCTTGGTGCAGTACGCTCTGGATTGGTCGAACCGAAGATGCCGATAGTCCTTGTGCCGGATGC
Source organism: Thermodesulfobacteriota bacterium (assembly GCA_034661115.1). Taxonomy (GTDB): domain Bacteria; phylum Desulfobacterota; class Desulfomonilia; order UBA1062; family UBA1062; genus JAYEKR01. The sequence goes on from JAYEKR010000133.1 coordinate 5,311, forward strand.
AGCGCCAAGGTGCATAGGCCCGGAGTCATTTGCCACCACCACCGCACATCTTTTCATGAGAGCCACGGTCTCCAGGATATCACTGCGGCCCGCAAGATTATAGCATTTGTCATCAAGTTCCCCTTTAATGGTCTCATTATACTGGATATCCGCTTTTGAGCCAAAGAGGACAACCGATCCATTGGTAACATCTATGTATCTTTTGGCAAGATCAATAAAATTTGCCCTGGGCCATATCTTTGCCATCCCATAGGCAGCAGAGGTAAAGAGACCAAGGATGGGTGTCTTTATACCATTGAGGAGGGCCGCGGACCGATCCATCTCTCTTTGCGAAATATGTATCCAGGGCGTGCAGGCCTTTGATCTGTACCCTGTTATGGCCTGCAGCATCTCCATATAAAAATCTGCCTGGTGACCCGGATATCCCTCGATTGTACCATAGACCGGACTGGTAAAAAAGACAGACCGGTAATGACAGGCCCTGCCATACCTCACTGGCGTACCGGAAAAAAAAGAAAAAAGAGCAGAACTGAAGGAATGAGGCAGGGTAATGATACAATCGGGTCTGATCGCCCTGATCTGTCTTATGGCCCTGGCCCATCCAAAGGCCCGGTGGTCCTCGTTTATCGTGATTATACCCTTTATATTGGAATTACAGGCATATAACCTCGAGAGGTGAGGCCTTGTAAGCACATAGATATCTGTGCCGGGCCACGCCTCTTTCATACCCTCATAAAAAGGCAGACTCATGACCACATCACCTATCCAGTTTGTTCCCCTGACAACTATCTTCTGCATGAGTGCGTCAATATACACATAACATAGATATTATTTCAACGAGGCAATATGAAAAAGACAGGTTCAAGGTTCAAGGTTCAAGGTTCAATGCAAAAACCCATGAACCACGAATAAAACCCAAAAGATGGTTCTCTGTCCTTATGTTCCTGTCTCCCGATAGCAACAAACACAGGGTTTTGCCCCTGCAAACACTTCTCTCATCACCACAGTGAACCATTGAACCGGTTACCTGTGATCGCACTAAAGCATCTCCGCGATTTGCCGGTCCAAATCGCGGCACCCAAAACACTGGATCCGGCCTGCCCTGTCAACAAGGATCTTTGTGGGCACTCCTCGAATACCATAGGTGCTGGCCACACTGCCCGAGGTATCCAGGAGCATCGTGTAGGTGATCTTATGTTTTTCCATAAAGGATGAGACCTTTTTGGGGCTTTCCTGTATGTACACGGTTATAACCTTGAGGTCCTTTTTGTCATAGGTCTTTTGTATCTCTTTAAACAGGGGAATGTCCTTTTTACAGTGGGGACACCATGTAGTGGTGAAATCAAGAAGCACCACCCGCCCACGGTAGTCGCTCAAATAGCGTGTGATCCCGGTAAGGTCCTTCAGTCCAAAATCCGGGGCCATCTCTCTTTGTACATCCTTGTTATCAGCATACACAGGCATACCAAAAACCAGAATCAACAATATCACTGCCATAATAGATCTTTTCTTCATATCTGTTGCTCTCCTTTTTGTCAGACCATGAACCGGCCTGCATTCACCAGAAAATATTCCCCCATGGCCAGCATGGCCCACCCGAATCCCTTCTGAATCCTTGCCATCCACACCCCGGCCCTGGGGATGCTGGTAAGCAGGCCGGTAAAGGTGCCAAGGATAATCATCAATGTACCCATGCCAAAGGCAAATACAAACATCAGAGAGGCCCCGTAGATAACATTCTGAGTGGAAGCCACATATCCCAGGAGAACGGCAAGGACAGGTGTTGTACATGGCCCAAGCGCAAGCCCTGCACCCACCCCGACCAAGAGACTTCCTATTATGCCATTTCTATCCCTGGTTGATGGAGACTGCATTGAAAACCCGGGCAGAGACAGGTGGATGACATCCAGCATGGCAAGCCCCATGAAAATGCACAGGTTTGCAACAATAAAATATGTCCAGGGATTTGTCTGTACCTGGCCAAAAAGGCTGCCGGAAAGGGCGGCCACCATGCCAAGGATGGTATATGTAATGGATGAACCAAATACATAAAAGATCGAAAGCATAAACCCCCTGGCCCTCGATCCCCTGCTCTGTGAACCGATATAGGCCACTGTAATGGGTATCACTGGATAGATACACGGGGTAAAGCTCACCAAAACACCCCCCACATAGACCGCCAAAAAGGCAAGCAGGACAGACCCGTGAAGATATGCATCCAGACCGGCAACAAAACCATCCATAATCAGAGCCTTTCAACCTCCACTGTCAATGCCTTTGGTCTTATGGATCCGCTGAACCGGCTGACCTCTTTGCCCTCTTTGAATATAATCACAGTTGGGAGGCTTATGACCCCCAGTCCGGCAGGCGTATCCGGACTCCTGCTGATATCTATCTGGGCAAATTGGATTGCCCTGTCTTGGTCTTCCTGTTTAAGCGCTATGGATTCAAGGGCCTTTTTGACCTTTTTGCATCCCGCACACCAGGGCGAGGTAAACAGCAGGACAAGGCTGTTAGATGCTGCATGTCCCCTGAATGTCTCATCTGTAAGTTCTATAAACATACGTCTCCTTTTTCAGGTCCATCTCTCCGGGATCATCTCTCTAAATCTGTTTTTCCGAATCAAGCCACAGACAAGGTTAAATATACAGGAACTATCATACACAGCAATTGACCTGAATCAATAAAATACACATTATCACAGACAAGGCATGGGAAATTCATACAGAATCACGGTCCGGGCAAAAAGATCGGTGACAAAAATACACCTTGATCCTTCAGGCATAGAGATAAAATCAATCCTGTGTCTTTGTGCAGGTTAACTCTGGCAGCCACAAAACACCTTGATCTTTTCCCGGCCATAAGGCATTGAACCCTCATGAAAAAACGCTTTATTATCGGTATTTCAGGTGCGTCCGGCAGCATCTATGCCCTCAGTCTGATACAGGCACTCAGGGGTTTGGGATACGGCATTGACCTTGTCATCACAAACACGGCCAGAGAGATCTGTTCATTTGAACAGGATGATGCATCAAAAAGGATTATTGTCCCGGGACCAGACCTTGTCATCCATGATAATTCTGATCCCTTTTCTCGGATTGCAAGCGGGTCAAACAAGACACACGGCATGGTCATTTGTCCCTGTTCCATGAAGACCCTGTCCGCCGTTGCAAACGGATATGCCTCCACACTCATGCACCGGGCCGCGGATGTGATGCTCAAGGAGTCCAGAAGGCTGGTGCTCGTAACCAGGGAGACCCCTTTAAGCCAGGTGCACCTTCGCAATATGCTTCATGCCTCACAGGCAGGGGCTCTGATCATGCCTGCCTGCCCCGCCTTTTACACCCATCCGGAATCACTGGAAGATATGGCAGACTTCATGGCCGGACGGATCCTTGACCAATTCGCAATCCAGCACACCCTCTATTCACCCTGGGAGGGAAGAACCGATGGATAAGGACCCCGGGATCATAGGTGAAATGTTCGACCGGATCGCACCCACCTATGACAGACTCAATATGGTGCTTTCCCTGTTTATCGACCGTATATGGCGCAGGAAAACCATCCGGGCCATGGATATAGCCCCGGAGCAGAGGGTACTGGACATAGCAACCGGCACAGGAGACCTTGCCATATGCGCCATAAGGCATGCCAGCTGCCATGTAACAGGCATTGATCTCTCCATGAATATGCTGAAACAACTTGTGGCAAAAGCCAGGACAAGGAGAGACCTTGTCTCTTTGCAGGGCGACGCCATGTTCATGCCCTTTAAAGACGCATCCTTTGACCATGCCATGGTCGCCTTTGGCATAAGGAATATGGCGAACATCAAAGATATGCTCACAGAGACCCTTCGGGTACTCAAAGAAGGAGGACGCTTTGGTGTCCTGGAGTTCTCTTTACCGACAAACCCTGTCTTCAGGGCTATCTATCTCATGTATTTCAAGAGAATACTCCCCTTTATCGGGGGCAGGGTCTCAGGAAATCCCAGGGCCTATGCATACCTGAGAGACTCGGTCATGGCATTTGAACGACCCGAAGACCTTGAAGACCTCATGCGCAAAGAGGGTTTTTCTATCTACTCATCACGCCCGATGTTTTTTGGCATCTCACACCTGTATATCCTTGAAAAACGCATGTCCCCTTGACAAACCAGGATTGAAACGGGTTTGACAGGGTATGTACAAAAACCTCCACGGATTTATATCAAGGCTTGAGACAGCAGAAGAGCTCACAAGGATTAGAATCCCTGTATCTTCCGAACTGGAGATCACCGAGATCACGGACCGGGAAGCCAAGAGTCCTGGCGGGGGAAAGGCCCTTTTGTTTGAAGATGTGGAAGGATCCTGTTTCCCGGTCCTGACCAATGCCTTTGGCAGCCATAAACGGATATGCATGGCCCTTGGATGCAGCCACCTGGATGAACTCGGAGAAAGGCTCCGGGATATCCTTACCCAGTCTCCCCCCAGGACCTTCATGGAAAAACTCCGATTTTTGCCCCTGGCCCTGGATATATCCAGATATCTGCCAAGGACAAAAAACCCGAAAAATGCGCCATGCCAGGAGATTGTGTACACGGGCGCAGCCATTGACCTCTCCATGCTCCCGGTACTCAAATGCTGGCCCGAAGACGGCGGTCCTTTTATAACCCTGCCCGTGGTATTCACAAAAGGCCTGGACAATAAACGAAACGCAGGCATGTACCGCATGCAGATCTATGACAAAAACACCACAGGCATGCACTGGCATATACACAAGGATGCCTCGCACCAGTTCAATGAATACAAAGAACGAAACAAGCGCATGGAGGTGGCCGTGGCCATAGGCGCAGACCCTGTTGTCACCTATGCGGCCACCGCCCCCATGCCCAGGGGGGTAGACGAGATGCTCCTTGCCGGCTTTATCCGAAAAACGCCTGTGGACATGGTCAAATGCCTTACTGTGGACCTGGAGGTCCCCATGGAGGCAGAGATCATACTTGAGGGTTATGTAGACCCAAACGAGACAAGGACAGAAGGGCCTTTCGGGGACCATACCGGGTATTATTCACCCACTGGTCCATATCCGGTATTCCATGTTACTGCCCTTACTCACCGTTGTGATCCAATATATCCCGCCACTGTCGTAGGCAGGCCCCCGATGGAAGACTGCTATTTGGCCCTGGCCACTGAAAGGCTCTTTCTACCCATGATAGAGACCATCATGCCGGAGATCAGGGACTATTACCTGCCCTGGGAAGGGGTGTTCCATAATATCGTTATTGTTGCCATTGAAAAGGAATACCCCCTTCATGCCATGAAGGTGATAAACGGCCTGTGGGGCTCCGGCCAGATGAGCTTTGCAAAGGCAATCCTTGTCATTGATGACACAGCCCTTCTCCATGATCGTCCCCGCCTTCTGCGATATATCCTTGACACGATCGATCTTGATAAGGATATCTGTCTGTCCCGCGGGATCCTTGACGTACTTGACCACAGTGCACCCAATCCCCTTTACGGCTCAAAGATCGGCATCGATGCAACCGGACGCATAGATGGTGAAGAAAAACGCCCATTACTGCCATATACCCACCTGCGGGATGCGGCATCGATGCAAGAGACATTAAAAAAGATGGACAAGGGTTTTGTGTCCATGCGGCCGGTCTGTCTGGACGCCAGAAACCCCCTCTTTTTGGTCTGTATCTCAAAAAACGCGGACAAAAACTCCGCTTTTTTCATTAAGCGCATCATTGAGCACATTGAAGATATTGCCAGTACAGGCATCATGGTCCTCTATGATGCGGATACAGACCTCAATGACGACTCTCTGGTCTTATGGAGGGCCTTTAACAATACAGACCCGTCAAGGGATATACATCATTCCAATGGGGCATTGATCATCGATGCAACCAGGAAGGATATCCATGACCTCCATTCAAGACCCTGGCCCCATGATATCACCATGACAGATACGATCAAAAAACGCGTGGACGCAAAAGCGGCATTGTTACACCTTTCGAAGCCCTCCAATGGCCAGGGAAAAGACTGAAGGCTATTGGGATTATGGCTTGCCCTGCTGCCCGGTTTTATGGTCAAGACAAGGGGTATGAAACAAAGAAAGGTGCTACTTGTCAATCCGTGGATCCATGACTTTGCCGCCTATGACCTGTGGGCAAAGCCCCTGGGGCTTTTGTACCTGGGTGCAATATTGAGAAAAAACAACTGCCGGGTCAGCTTTATCGACTGCCTGGGAAGCACGACCAACCAGGACCAGAGGCCATCACCCGGACACAAAAAATCCGGCCAGGGCCAGTTCCTTCGGCAGGTCATAGAAAAGCCCAGCGTATTTGGAGACGTCCCCAGAAAATACGCCAGGTACGGGATCACACCAGAGGCCTTCAGTCAGCGGCTCTCTGAGGAACCCCGACCGGACGTGATCCTGGTTACCTCCATGATGACCTATTGGTATCCAGGGGTCATTGAGACTATAGCATCTCTCAAGGGGGTTTTTCAGGGGGTTCCTGTCTGCCTTGGAGGGGTCTATGCCACACTGTGTCCGGATCACGCCAAAGAATTCTCCGGCGCCGACCATATCATCACTGGTGAGGCAGAGGACAAAATCGTTGAGTATCTCTGTGATATGTGGAAGATATCTCCTGTCTTTATGCCGAATCCTGAGGACCTTGACTCCTTTCCATACCCCTGTTTTGACCTTATTGACAAACTGAGGTATGTCTGCATCCAGACATCCAGGGGATGCCCCTTTCGATGCGACTACTGTGCTTCACACCTGCTGTCACGAGGGCTACGCAGGAGATCGCCTCAAGGGGTAGCGCAGGAGATCGCCTTCTGGCATACCCGGTACAGGGTAAGGGACTTTGCCTTTTATGACGACGCACTGCTTGTCCAGCCGGAACAGATGATCTGCCCCCTTTTAAAAGAGATTATCCACATGGATTATGGCCTGAGATTCCACTGCCCCAACGGCCTGCATTGCCGGCACCTGTCATCCCAGGTGGCATCTCTCATGAAAAAGGCCGGGTTCTTGACCATACGGCTCGGCCTTGAGACATCTGAACCGGAAAGACAGTCATCTTCCGGCGCCAAGGTGACCAACCGGGAGTTTGAGCACGCCATGAGAAACCTCCATGCCGCTGGTTATACAAAAAAAGATATAGGGGTCTATATCCTTTACGGCCTTCCGGGCCAGGACGCAGACGAGATAAGGAATGCCATTGATTTTATACGCGACAACGGTGCCAGCCCCATGATAGCGAAGTATTCCCCTATCCCCGGTACCGACCTGTGGGAGCAGGCCGCAGCATCAAGCAGATACCCCATAAAAGACGACCCCATCTTCCATAATAACACCCTGCTTACCTGCCAGTCTGCCGGGCTGGATCATGCAATGTACCTGTCGCTCAGACAATATGCCGCACAGGACAGGCCAGGCCTGCCCTGCCCTGTATAATATTCCTTAAAGGCATGTCAATTCTACACGCACTCCACGACCTTAGCCTAATTGAACCGTGAACTGTTTTTTTCATATAAACCCCGCATGGGTGCTTTGCGCTCACAATATCCCTGTCTAGAGGGGATGCCCTATCTGGACCATAAGGACAGGCCCGTGTTCATCAAGATAGCTCGGCTGCCTAAGAGGCCATGCAATACCGGCACTGAAAGAGGAGAACCATCCCCATGCAATCTCCATGGAGGTAATGATCTCAAGTCCTGCGCCTGCAAGAAGGTCATCAGACGACATATGGTCTGCACAGGCACCTGTATCGATAAAGGTCCCGAGCCTCAGCCGGTGCAAAAACAAAGGCAATGTCTTGTAACCCATCTGGAGATCTGCAAGGGGCCAGAAGACTTCAAACCCGGCGCTAACGGCCTGGCCCGCATCCAGGATATCCGAATCAAAACCGCGCAGGGCAAAGAGCCTTGATGGCCTCAAAGTAAAATATCCCTCCCCCACATTGCCACCTATACGAAAGGATGAGTGCCCCGGCACATAGGCATTAAAGGTGCGTCCCGCCTCCACATGGAACATGCCCAGAACCTTTTGTCCGGCAAAAAACCGCAGGCCGCCAAAGACAGACCTCTGACCACCTGAATAGAGGTCAAGGTTTCCCCGCACATCGAGCCCTCCCCAATCCTTTGCTACCGCCAGCCCCACCCAGAAGGCATCCCCATTGACCCCGTTGTGATGAATGGGCCTGTATCTGCCCACATTTGCTGAAATAGTGAGCCAATCATCATTGTGATAAAAAGGGCGCCACTCAAGGGAGGTCTCATGCCTGGATTCTTCTATCTTCCGGACATATCGGCCTTTGATAGTCTTTTGATATGGATAATCCTTGCTTACAGGGGCAGACCCTGGCTCCAGATATGAGGTATAGTCAACGGGATATCGCCGGATACGGACACCCATGCCCCTAAGCTCCCCGGATAGACGCCATGAAACATACTCTGTGCCTGAACAATACCGTATCCCTGCATCCATTGCCCCCTCAGAGGTCACATCCCTTCCAGAGGTGGAAAGCCCGGCCTGATACGCATTCCGGTCCATGTAGAAATCCGGCACCATATAGTTAGGCCATATCCCCTCAAACACATGGTATGGCCTGGATTCCATGGAAGGCCCCTCATCCGGGGCAGACATATTTGTGCCCTTATATCCCGAAGCTGTTTTACCTTCAGGCCCAGGCCTTTGTTCCGGTTCAGGTCTTTGTTCCGGTTCACGACCTTGTTCCGGTTTAATAGATGCAACCTTCCATCCCTGTTCTCCCAGGCAGAGACAGGACCCGTCTCTGGGTAAAACCGCGGCAAACCCGGCATGGGTCAACCGTGTCCCCGGTGTATGGATCTGAAATCTCCCCGTGATATCGGAAGAAAACACCAGGGTGTCACCTTGCCACCAGGGATCCATCTCCACTCCCGGGGTTTCGGTAATGCGCATCCACTGTGTATCCCACACCCAGATATCCCAGTTTCCTCCAATATTCACGCTGACAGCGATTCGGCCATCAATATCCATGACGGGTCCGGACATGGCTATAGCACCTTGAGGTGCATCTATACGATGGATTATCCGTGACAGGTCTGACAGGATAAAGACCCGGGGATGCGATCCCCTGGAGGAGAGCACAACCCCGCCCGGCCCTGGATCCCATAGATGATCCCTGCTGACCTCAAGGATCACACCCTTTCTGGATCCCAGGATATGGCTCACGCCCGTTTTATCATATTCCGAGATCCACAAGGATCCTTTTTTGTCCACGTACCCATACCTTGATCTGAGCCTCACCCCTTTTCTCCCCGGGAAGATGCCTGCATCATTCCAATAGATGAAAGGATTGTCCCACCAGCCGCTGATGAGCCTCCCCCTGCCACAGGGGTGCGAATCCCCCCGGAATTCATTCCACAGAAAACCCCAGGTATGGCCGAAGACCTTCCTGGCCTTGAGATCCACCTCCAGCGGGATAATACCCCGGCCGTGAATACGCAGAAAACCCAAGATGCTCTCCCATCCGTATTTCGCATATATCCACGACACAAAGGCCCTGCCATATATCCGATAGGCATAATAACCAGGAAACATGCCCGGATGATTGCTGATCATGGAGATATCCTCTGGGATACATGCCCTTAAAAGGGCCTCATCCATGGGATTTTCCAGAGTTTGGCCAGTGTACTGGCAGAACATCAGGTGGCTTATCCCCTCTCCAAGCCAACCCGGCATGATCACATTCGGAGAAACAACCTCACCAAAAACCATGTGGGCGGCCCCTGGCAGGCCTGATCGCATCGTATAGACTGCATTGAGACAAAGTCCCTTGAAAAGAAACCATTTCCATGGATCTTTAAGCCTGAATCCCTCCTCCAGCACACCTGGCGCTCTCAGTGGAATGCGTATTTCCTGGTGGGGGATAACACTCACCCTTACAGCCGGCTGATCCAGGTCCGGATCAAGGACCACATACAATTTTTTCCCTGTATAAAGCCCTCTTGCATTCAGAAAGGCAAGCATACCCGGGATCTCCTGCGCCAGTGAACCTGCAATCTTTCTTTCCTCATCTGGAAACACGATCTTCACCCCTTGAACATTCATGTATTCAAGGGCATACACCTCTGGAGAGACAACAAAGAATATAATCAAGATCATACCGGAAAGCCGCATGAGGTATCTAACGGTAAACCAAAACTGGTACTTGAATCCCCGCCCTTAATAGAATAGGTAGATTGTATGAAAAATGCACATAGAACAGCCCTTGTTGCAGGGGCTACCGGCCTGACAGGCGAATGTGTCTTAAAACAGCTCATAGAAGATAACACATACACGCGTGTGGATGTCCTCACCCGGAGACCGCTACCACTGAGGCACGCAAAGGTCCGGGAACATATCATAGATTTTAACAGGGATTTTAACAGGGATTCTGAGATGGACCATCTTTTTAAAGTCGATGATGTCTTCTGCTGCCTGGGCACAACCATGAAAAAGGCAGGCTCAAGAGAGACCTTTTGCCGGGTGGACCGGGACTATCCTGTAAAGATTGCCTCTGTTGCCTCTCAAAACAATGCCCGTCAATTCCTCGTTATCAGCGCCCTGGGAGCAAATCCCGGGTCAATGATCTTCTACAACCGTACCAAGGGCGAGATGGAACAGGGCCTTAAAGATCTGCCCCTGAATACACTTCACATCTTCCGCCCATCCCTGCTGAAGGGAAACCGCAAAGAGTTTCGCTTTGCCGAAAGGCTTTCGGTCATCATTGCAGATATCTTCTCATTCATGCTCATTGGAAGGCTTC
>JAYEKR010000134.1:0-9682 GCA_034661115.1 Thermodesulfobacteriota bacterium
CGCTATATTTGCGGCTATGCTGTCGGAAGATCGTATTATCTGATAGCCCACAGTGTTCTTGAACCTTTTTGTTCCACTTATCAAAATCGTGCCAGACCATATCTGATAACGCTTCTGCCAGTTTGTACACATCCAGCTCGTAAACTCGTTTCATTTTCCCCCAATTTCTAATTTCAAGCCGTGAACAGCTACAAATAAATGATCCGATTCCCGAATGATCAAATCACCATGGGCTCATTCAAGCACCTTGTAGATGCCCTTGAACCAGTTTTTGATATCGCAGAGGTATAAACTGGAAAAACGCCTGTCCGAGGGGCCTCCGGCAAGGGTTGTGTGAAGTTTGTTGTCATTCATATCTGCAATGAATCTATATGATGGTGAAAAGGTGGTTGTACGCCCTGCATTTTTGAAAATCTGGCCCTGGGGAACAGTGGCTCTGCAGCCCATAAGCTCTACCGGACCATAATCAAAACCAAGGAAAGAAGGTAGTTTGTCACCAAAGAGCAGGTGCTTGAACATGATCCTGCGCGTCTTTCCATAGGCTACGGCCTGGACATCGAGCCCCTCATCAATGGCCTTTTTAAAGAGATCTGAGCGTGAATGCCCTGCAAACCAGGCCGAGGCATCCTTTGTCAGGATCTCATCGAGATTGATGTAATAATCATTAAAAAGGCTGGTCTCCCTGAATATATAATCACAGACATCCCTGCCAAGGGCATTGTCCCCAAATACCACGTTTATCAATGCATGGTACACAGATTCAAAAAGCATGGCGCCCCTGGAATCGGCACGATACTGCAGGTCCCATTGCCTCAGGCAATCCGCATTGGGTGTATCCGGAAGCAGGGGCAGGATAATCTCCATAAAACGCTGGGCCTGAAGCGAATACAGGTCAAAATGGATATTCTTCATGTCCTCGATCCCCAGCTTTGTCTGTGTCTGAAGGAGCTGCCTTACACGTCCTGCACGGTAGCCCCCCATGCACAGGTTGATCGGATCGGCCTCTCCCAAATAATTGAGGTCCTGGTTTGAGGTCGCAATGATGCCGTCTTCCGGATTATACTGGCTGGGAAGGAGGTCCTTGTCCACAAATCCGTCATTATCATATTTGGGATCCCACGCAGGCACAGGCAGAAGTCCGCTTACACCCCTGGGCCGGTTAAAAAGCCTCCCGCTCATCTGGTAACCGATATTACCCTCAATATCCGTTATGACATAATTAAAGCTCGCCGCATCCAGGCGTTTGAACATGCCCATGGCATCCCTGACATTCCTGGCTTTGTGCAGGTTTAACATACCGTTAAAGTCATCTGCACCGCATCCCCTGGCAGCGGACCAGCTGTTTACAAGATAATAGCCCTCTTTTTCGGGATCTCCCTCCAGTACCCCATGCTCATTTTCAAGGATTCGGAGGTGTACAGGGTCTGCCTTTTTGACCCGGATAAGCTCATCCCTGACCTGGAATTCTTTCCAGCCATCCGATCTTTCATATTGTCCCTGTCTGCAATGCTCTATGCGAAAATCAAGCATATCCATGAAGGAATACGTGGCGCTCCATGAAATATAATCGGTCCTGCCGAGCAGTATCCCCGGACAACCCGGGACCGTCACTCCCTTGAGGGTATTGTCCGGAAGCCGCATGACGCTCTCCTGCCATATATTCGGCAGACGGTTTACCTCGAGATGGGGATCTCCGCACATGATGGGTTTGCCGGAACGGGTGAGCCGGCCCGAGACCGCCCAGTTATTGCTCGCATTGAATACTGGCAGCCATCTCAGGGCATTGGGGACAAGGGAGGGGGAAAGCCTTATCTTTTTCAAGAGAGATACTGCGATTTCATCACAGAGCAATGGAAAAAGCTCGCGTATCCTGTCTTCATCAATACCCTTCTGAATCATCTGGAGCAAAAATCGCTCCATACCTCCCTGCGCCTCTGCCAGACCCAGAAAACCGAAAACCTTTCCCAGGATAAGGGTATCCCCTATATCCCATGGCTCCGGATCATACCCCAGAAACCTGAGTTCATATACCAGGGAATTGTTCAGAAGAAAGTCATTAAACCCTTCGGCATAGGCAGCTACCTGTCCCAGGACCCCTTTATCCAGTTTTTTTGTTTCAGACTCTGCATCCGGCAAAAAATTCATGCGCTTCATGTACTTATCGAGTTCTAAAAGGGATTCATCTTCACCCAAATGCCAGGAGGCCTCACCGCGGAGTATGATCCGGGTAAGGAGGGTCTGGAGTTGCCTGTCATTTGCATGGACCCATCCCAGACCGTATGCAAGGTCTTGAGGGGTTTGTGCCATTATCTCAGGGATACCGTGGATGTTTCTTTTTAGATGAATATCGCCATCATGGCCGTTAAGATGTATCTCCTTGTTCCTGAGTCTCATTGTACCCTCCTTAGATAAAGACATTGTTACAAATGATGTAACAAAATAAACACCATTCCCAAAAAAAAATACCCCGTGCAGGAGAACTACGCCAGTATACAGCATCCCCTTACATGGGACAGCCCTTTATATGTCTTGACCTGTGGTCAGACCACGTCCTTTCCCATGGGTATATTGTATTTCTTTATCTTGTAATGCATCACCCTCCTTGATATCCCAAGGAGATCTGCTGCGTCTTTCTGTACCCATCTCGAAGTCTTGAGGGCCTTTACGACCATGTCCTTTTCCTGCGTCTCCAAGGTATTGAGTCCTTCTTCTGTTCCTCTGGATTCGCCCTCTCCTATACCGGAAAGCATGAGATCTGCAGCACCTATCATCTCGCTGCCACAGAGGACCACTGCGGATTCGATCACGTTTTTCAGCTCCCTTACATTCCCGGGCCACTTGTGCGCTACAAGCATACCCATTGCGTCCCGCTCAATCCCCTGTATACGCTTACCTGTCTTGTTGCTGAATTCGGTCAGGAATATCTGTGCAAGCCCGGGGATATCCTCTGCCCTCTGTCTGAGGGCAGGGAGACGGATCGTTATCACCTTAAACCGGTAGTACAGGTCTTCCCGAAAAATCCCCTGTTTCACCTTCTCCTCAAGGTCGGCGTTGGTTGCGGCAATAACCCGCAGGTCCACCTGCCTGGTATTTAACTCTCCAACACGCCGGAATTCACCTGACTCAAGCACCCTTAAAAGACTGGTCTGCATCTCATGGGAGATATTTCCGATTTCATCAAGAAACAGGGTGCCTCCATCGGCCTCCTCGATAATCCCTCTCTTGCTCCTGACCGCGCCGGTATAGGCGCCCTTTTCATAACCGAAAAGCTCTGAGTCTATCAGCGACGGCGGGGTGGCTCCGCAATCCATGATCACAAAGTTATTGCTTCTTCTCTTGCTTTCATGATGGAGCATCCGCGAGATAAGCTCCTTGCCTGTACCGGACTCCCCCAAAATCAGCACGGTCGCATCCGATGCGCTCACCTGTCTGGTCATGGACAGCACCCGTTTCATAGCATTGCTTTCCGCATAGATATGGTGTTCTATTTGGTCTTCAATCTCCTGCTCAAGATACCTTACCCTTTGCTTAAGGTCTCTTTTTTCAATGGCCTTTTCGATCTTTGCAACAAGTTCCATGGATTCAAAAGGCTTTACAATATAATCGTAGGCGCCCTCTTTGATGGCGTTTACCGCACCTTCAATGGATCCGTATGCGGTAAAGATAATCACCTCGATATCCTCGTCAATCCGTTTGGCCTCTGCCATGACCTGCATGCCGTCCATATCCGGCATCTTCAGATCCGTAAGCATGACGCTGAAATGCTCCTGTTTCAGGGCATCAAGGGCCTTCTGCGGCTCATAAAACCCCTGGACATAAAAACCCGCTGCCTCAAGTCGTGTTATAATCACCTCAACGATATTGGGTTCATCATCAAGAACAATAATTCTGGCACTGCGGCTCATTGCATATTCCGCCTTTTTTCTGTGTCTATATAGATCTGCTGGAGTTTTTCCAGCTTATACCTGCATTCATCTACCTGTTTTTTCAGTTGATCTCTTTCCAGGACGCATGCCTCTTTCCCCTGCCCGATCTCTGTCATCTCTTTTTTGTTTTTGTCGAGCATACGGACAAACACAAGGATATAACCCGCCTCTGTCTTCAGCCTACTGGAAACCAGACGGGTTTCCCTTATTGCCTCAAGTTTATTTATAACCTTTTCTGAGGTGTATTCACCCTCGATCATTGAATCCATTATACAGACAAGCTGTTTCCTGGCAGATAAATCAGGGGACACAAACACTGCGTCCAGTTTTATCTCCTTTTCCCGGGCCTTCCCTGCTGCAATGGTATCTTCCATATCCTTTAAATCACGAACTGCGAGTCTCCCCGCGCACCCCTGAAACATCATCGCCGGGCAAAACAGGCAAAGAAAAAGAAAATATACTGCCTTTGTTGATAGTGCTTTCTGCATGTATCCCGCCTCCATGCGCCTCCATAATCCGCCTGGCAATCGCCAGGCCCAGACCTGTTCCGCTGTGTCCTCTGCTGATTTTTGACCGATAAAATTTTTCAAAAACAAGGGGGATATCTGCCTTTGGAATCCCCATCCCATGATCCTCAATTTCAACAAAGACACACAGGTCATCACGATGAATACGGATCTCTACCCGCTGTCCCCTGTGGGAATATTTGATGGCATTATGCGTAAGGTTTGTCAACACCTGCACCACCTTATTGAGGTCCGCCCTGACCATGCAGGGTTCGTCAATACAAGACACGTCCACATCCACCCCTGCCTTGTCTGCATAGGGCTGGATCTCGGGAATAAAGGACGAAACAATCCGGCGCATATCATAGGGGACCAGGTCCAGGTGCACCATACCTCCTTCAAGGCGGGATATCTCCAGAAGCTCGTTTATCATGGTAAGCAGCCGGTTGATTCCCTGGTCCATGATTGTAATCAGCCGCCTGGGTCTCTCTCCCAGATCTCCGCCAATACCCTCAAGCAGAAGGTTGGCAGACTCCTTCATGGAGGTAAGCGGGGTCTTCAGCTCATGTGACACAATCGAGACAAACTCCGTCTTCATATCATCAAGTTCCTTGAGTCTGGAGGCCATCTGGTTGAAGGCTCCGGCCAGCATGCCCAGTTCATCATTGTTTTCGGACGGGATTTCATAGGCGAAATCACCATCGGAGATGTGGCCGATACCTCTCTTGATCGAATTCAAATCCTTTATTATGCTCCTGTAGATTATCCATGGCACAATCAGCCCGATGCTCAGTGCAATGCCAAACGCCCACCATGTAAAGGCCACAATATGGTCACTAAGGGACTTCAGACCGATTATGCGCTGATCCAGAGATTTGATCGCCATGGACCTTGAAAAACGCGCGACAGAGACAAGCTCATCAATGATCCTGCCATTATCAAAAAATATTGCATCCAGGACCATGGTATCATCTATAAACCCATTCTGATGGGTATTCAGTTCTGACAAAAACCCCTCCCATGAGGACCTCCCCATAACCAGCCTCTTTCTTTCCTCCTCATCACATGGCATCCCCGGAGAACACAGGTATTTCCATGCTGCCGAGATATCCCCTGCCTTACTCTCAATCATCGGCCAGTAGGATGCCTGATGCAGAAGCATATATTGTTTGGTGGTCTCTTCCATGGAGATAAGGTCTTCCATGAGTTTATCCGCGGCCTCTTTTTTTCTGTAATCCACGAGATAGATCCCGCTGGTGATATTTTCAAGGCGTGATGAGACATAGAGCAAAAACATATTGAGCCCGACCAGCAACACAACAAACACTATATAGGAGATTAAAAGCCTTTCCAGGAGGCCTGGTTTTTTCATGTCAAGTATATAGACATTGAGCCGATAACAAAGCAAGGAGGGAATCCATGCCTGACTCCTTATCCGCGCTGGGAGCAAACAGCGTATTGCTGGCAAATGCATCGTCCAATCTGGCCAACCTGAATACGCAGGGTTATAAGGCCATACGCACCAGCATCGTTTCCAGCGCCAATGGAGAACCCGGCATTGTCACCACCCGGTCAGACACACCTGGCGCGCTCATGCCCAGCGGACAGGAGGGTTCAAATGTGGATATCTCAAAGGAATACAGCGACATGATCCTTGCACAGACAGGCTACGAGGCGGCCCTGAATGCCATCCAGACCAGGGAGAAAATGATCGACGACCTCATGGAGGTCTTCTCTTCCATGAACGGGTAAAAATATGCCTTTAGACGTTTTCAATAAACACGCATGAACTGCCGCTCCCGGGCTAAAAATAAAAAAATATTCACCGCGAAGACGCTAACAATGTAGAATCAAGCCCCTCTTTATCCACAGATTACACGGATTGATGCAGACAAGGGATGGAGAAATATCTTCCGTGTATTCCGCGGGTAACCCGTTACCTTGCCCTGTTTTCATAAAAGACCTGATTAATCAGGCAGGGACTTGCCCTTCACCCCTTGTTTGTTGCCATCCAGAGACTTCGGCAGGCACGTAGGCCTGCCCCTACTAGATATGTTCCCTTACCTTATAAAAGGTGATCTGCGGCCATTCTTCCATGGCATGTTCCAGTCTCCACGGGCTTGTCGCCAAAAAGGTCAGGAAACCCCCTGCATCACTGAAGAGATCTGAACGCTTCTGCCTTTCGAATTCCTTGAGCATTGCCTTGTCGTCGCAGTCAATCCAGCGCGCAGAGGCATAGTTCACGGGCTCGTATATGACATCTGCCCCGTATTCATTTTTCAACCGTTCCATGGTGACATCAAACTGCAGTACGCCTACCGCGCCCAGGATATACCCGCTGCCTGTCAATGGACGGAAAAACTGTACCGCGCCCTCCTCACTGAGCTGAACAAGCCCCTTCTGGAGCTGTTTGAACTTCATGGGGTTCTTCAGGATTACACGCCTGAAATGTTCAGGGGCAAAGCTTGGTACACCGATAAACTTCAAGGGTTCTTTTGTTGTAAAGGTGTCCCCGATCTTGATGGTTCCGTGATTGTGGATGCCGATGATATCCCCGGCAAAGGCCTCGTCCACGTTTTCGCGGTCCTGGGCCATGAATATGGTGGCATTGGCAAGGGAGACCTCCTTGCCAATGCGGTGGTGTATGACCTTCATGCCCCGGGTGAACCGGCCGGAGCAGATGCGCATAAAGGCGATACGGTCCCGGTGCTGGGAATCCATGTTTGCCTGGATCTTGAATACAAAACCGCTAAATGCCCTTTCATAGGGAGAGACCTCCCTGGTTTCGGCCGGTCTTTTCCCGGGTGCAGGCGCGATATCCACAAAGGTCTCCAGAAGTTCCCGGACGCCGAAATTATTGATCGCGCTTCCGAAAAACACCGGGGTCTGCTTTGCCGCCAGGTATTTTTCCTTGTCAAAAGGGGCCATGGCCCCTTCTATGAGAGCCACATCCTCCCTGATATCATCTGCATAGGAGCCGAGCTGATCGTCAAGGCTGCTGTCAAAAAGATCATGGATGACCAGATAACCGTCTTTTTTGGTGTCCTTTCCGGGATCAAAGAGAAAGAGCCGTTTGTTGTAGATGTCATATACGCCCTTGAATGCGCTGCCACAGCCTATGGGCCCGGTCATGGGGGCGCACTCTATACCCAGTTTGGTCTCGATATCGCTTATAATATCAATCGGGGGCATACCGTACCGGTCGAGTTTGTTGATAAAACTGATGATAGGCGTGGATCGCATGCGGCAGACATCCATGAGTTTTTCTGTCTGGGGTTCCACCCCCTTTGCGCTGTCAATCACCATGAGTGCGGAATCCACGGCAGTAAGCACCCGGTAGGTGTCCTCTGAAAAATCCATGTGTCCCGGGGTGTCCAAAAGGTTTATCTCACGTCCCTGGTAGTTGAACTTCATTACAGATGAGGTGACCGAGATACCCCTGGTTTTTTCGATATCCATCCAGTCACTCGTTGCAAAACGTCCGGTTTTGCGTGCCCTTACCGTACCGGCCATCTGGATGGCACCCCCGAAGAGAAGGAGTTTTTCTGTCAATGTGGTCTTGCCTGCGTCCGGATGGGAGATGATCCCAAAGGTACGTCTGGCATTGATCTGTTTTTCATGATGTCTTTTCATTATATTGCCCGGAGTAATTTTTGTGAACATCTAGCAATCATATAGCCGCTTGTAAAGGCCTATATCCCGGAAAAACCCTGATATCCGGGGTAAGATCCCTGTTGACAGGCACATAGCCGGACAGGAAGGATTCAATGGCCCGATTTTATCGGGTTGTCACCAGGAAAACTGGGAGGATTACAATCAATATCGTTCGCAAAGCCCCCCATGGACATTATAACAGTCTGCCGGGTTATTGCCTCTTTTTTTCCACAATCAGGATAAGTCCCTGACGGTCTTTGATCCTCACCTCTTCGCCCTCTTTGATCTCCTGGTCATTGATCTCCTGGTCATTGATCTCCTGGTCATCCCCGGATGGTTTACAATGCCATCTTTCAGCGCCAACCCGGACATATCCGGATGGATCCATGACCTCTTCGATTATTGCTGTTTTTCCGATGAGAGGATCCCTGCCCTCTGGTTCATAGGCCTTTGATACAAGGGGAAAGAGGAGGATGTCTTTGAGTATCCAAGCCAGGACAATCAACAGGAATACCCATGCGGAGATATCGATCCAGCGTGCAAGGACAGCGAGAGCAAGGATAAATACAAGGGTCTCCAGGGACTGGATCCAGACATATCTCTTTATGGTGCCCGGATCCCGGCCCTTTTTTGACATTTACGCCTAGACCCCCAATTTCAGGGCATCGATGTATACTGGATCTTCCTTTTCTATCGCCTCGAAGATACCCTTGTGAAGTCTTTTTTTATGTTCCTGGAAGATGGGTCGTTTCTTGGTGTATGTCCTGGCAAAGGCGATTGCATCCTTCATAAGCTCTTCCTGGTCGGCGCAGGCCTTTACCACTACATGATGTTCCTCCAGCTCCTTTGCACCGGTCTTCTTTCCGCTGAATATTAACTCCTCCGCCTTGTAATAAGGAAAGGCCTTTTTTACAATTTCGAGCATGCCGGGCAAAAACGGGATATCTATATCCACCTCAGGGAAACAGAAAAAGCCCTTGTCCGCCTTCATGAAACGGTAGTCACAGGCACAGGCAAGGATGCTGCCGTCCCCGAAGACATGGCCGTTGATAGCGGCTATTACAGGCATGGGAAAAGAAAGCACCCTGGAAAAAACCTTGTTGAGCCCATACATAAAGCCTTTGAGCGCATCAAAATCCTCTTTGCCTATGGCTTCCATCATCCAGCCAAGGTCAATGCCCAAAGACCAGCATTTTTTGTCGCTAGAGGTGATAACAACAGAGGTTATGGTCTTGTCCTTTTCTATCTCATCAAAGGTATTCAAAAATGTATCCACAAAGACCGGGTTATGCCGGTTTTCGCCGTTATTCATGGTCACGATGGCGACCCCTTCATCTTTTTTCCATTCTATAACTGCCATATCTCCTCCTTTGGTTTTGTTTTTTATCATATCACGCAATTGTTTTTTCAGGAAAGGCTTTTTTGTAAACCCAAAGGGAAGGCCTTGAAAAAAAGACGGTTTGTAGAAAAACAGCCACTACCTTCGGGTATCCGTCATTGCGAGCAAACCACAGCCGGGCGGGAATGACGAGTGGAGAAAAAATGACAACTCAAGCAATGAGCTCCGGGGTTTACGTTAATCCTCCCAGTCTCCCA
>JAYEKR010000134.1:9782-16040 GCA_034661115.1 Thermodesulfobacteriota bacterium
TTCAGGCCTGAAAGGCCCGGGTTATAATGGTCTCTGCCTCCTCCTGGATCTTTTTCAGGTGTTGTTCGCCCTTGAAGCTTTCCGCATAGATCTTGTAAATATCCTCGGTCCCTGATGGCCTGGCCGCAAACCATCCATTCTTTGTTGTCACCTTTAATCCCCCGATCGGGGCGTTGTTTCCGGGCGCCCTGGTGAGTTTTGAAACAATTTTTTCTCCTGCCAGATCAGAGGCAATGATCATATCCGGGCTGAGGTGTTTGAGTCGATCTCTCTGTTGGGTGTCGGCAGGGGCGTCTATGCGTTCATACAGACAATGGCCAAAGGCCTGTTCAATCTCTTCATAGAGTTCGGCCGGATCCCTGTTTGTGGACGCCATTATTTCGCAGGCAAGGAGGTCCATGATGATTCCGTCCTTGTCCGTGCTCCATACCTGCCCGTTTATCCTTAAAAACGATGCGCCTGCGCTCTCCTCGCCCCCGAATCCGTATGATCCGTCGAGAAGCCCGTCTACAAACCACTTGAACCCCACCGGCACCTCGGCTATATCGCGTTTGAGCCTGGCTGCCACCCGGTCGATCATGGCGGAGCTGACAAGGGTCTTGCCGATACGCGCATCTTTTCTCCATGCATCACGGTGGCTGAAAAGGTAGTCAATGGCCACACAGAGAAAGGGGTTTGGACGCATCAACCCTCCATGAGGGGTGACAATGCCGTGCCGATCAAAGTCCGGGTCATTGCCGAATGCAATAGAGTACCTGTCCCTTAGATCGATCAGTCCTGCCATTGCATAGGGTGACGAGCAATCCATGCGTATCTTGCCGTCAAAATCACAATGCATAAAAGAAAAATTCGGGTCAGGCCTGTGGTTCAGTATATCGATATCAAGGCCATAGGTCTCTGCAATGACCTCCCAGAAGCCAAGACCGGAACCGCCCATGGCATCCGCACCGATCCTGAGGCCATGACTGCGTATGATATCCATATTTATGATGTTTTTGAGATCGCTGACATATGGGGTGATGTAATCGTATTCATGGTAGTATTCCGAGCAGATCGCACGGGCATATGGCATGCGGGATACCCCGTTAAGCCTGTTTTCAAGGATGGTATTGGCCTTTTCTGCTATCCATTGGGTGCTATCCGTACCTGCCGGTCCTCCATGGCTGGGGTTATACTTGAACCCCCCGAACGCGGGCGGGTTGTGAGAGGGGGTGATGACCACCCCGTCACAAAACCCATGTTTTTTATCCCTGTTATAGCCCAGAATGGCATGTGAGATGACCGGGGTGGGTGTATAGCCAAGCCCTTTGTGTACCATGACCTCCACCCTGTTTGCTGTGAGCACCTCTATGGTCGTTGCATGCGCCGGCTCTGAGAGTGCATGTGTATCCATGCCCAAAAAAAGCGGGCCTGTGATATCATGGGTCTTGCGGTAGTCACAGATCGCCTGGGTGATGGCAAGGATGTGGTCCTCGTTGAATCCCCCTTCAAAGGATACCCCCCTGTGCCCGGATGTCCCGAAGGATACACGCTGGGCCTGGTTGTTGGGGTCGGGATGTACAGTATAATATGCGCTTATCAGCCGAGGGATGTTTATGAACTGCTTTGGATCAGCCTTTTTTCCTGCCAGCATGTGATTGGCCATTTTTTCCTCCTGTAGATAGATATAACGGTTTTCCTGTTTACATACTACAGATATTGCCCGTTTTTTATAGGAAAAAAGAATTCAGGCATAAGCCTTTTATATGTACATTGGTGACAGTATGCCCTCGTTCAAGCCGTAAGCGCTTGTCAATGATTGTCTAAAGTGTTTTCCGGCAATCACCGATCATAAATATCACAGGGGGATCATTATGGATTTGACAAGAAGACAGTTCATATCCGGGGCAGGGTTGGCCATGGTCGCTGCTAGTACACCAGGTGTCTCATATGCAAAAACGCAAGAAGATGTTCAGACACCCAAAAGCGTCAAAAGATCGGGCAAGGTAAAGATAGAATGGCTTGGACACGGGGCATTCAGGTTTGTATCCCCGAAAGGAAAGGTTGTGCTCCTTGATCCGTGGATCAGCACGAATCCCAAAATCCCATCCAAATACCGATCGTTCAAAGGATTCGAAAAGGTAGATCTTATCCTGTTTACCCATGGTCACGTGGACCACTTCATGCTTCCGGATGTAAAAAGGCTCGTAGCCATGTACAATCCGGACATCATTGCACCATGGGAAATGGAGTTTTTCATAAAATCAGAGATCCCGCAGGCAAAATGTATGACATACCAGCTGGCAAATAAGGGGGGGATGTATAACTATCACGGGACAAAGATATCCATGGTGAGTGCCGACCACTCCTCCGGCGCGCAGCTCACAGGCTTCAAGGGAGTAAACCGGTTCATGGGTCAGCCCGTGGGATATGTCCTTGAATTTGAAACGGGCTTCAAGGTATATCATTCCGGCGATACCGGGCTCATGGCGGATATGAAGCTGGTTATCGGGGAGTTTTATAAACCGGATCTTGCTATTCTGCCCATAGGCGGGGTCTTTACCATGGGATCAAAAGAGGCGGCATATGCATGCCAGATGATCCAGCCTGCATATGTTATCCCGGAGCATTACGGGACATTCCCTGTATTAGAGCAGACCCCTGATGCCTTTTGTGAGCTTGTGAAAAAATCCAGTCCTTCAATAAAGGTCTTCCCTGTAACACCGGGAGAAGATATCATTATATAGCAAAAATGACATGTAAAGGTTTTTCATGGGTCTTCCCCTTTGGCAGATCTCTTTTTACAAAAATAACCATAACAATAGTGTTTGTTATCATTACATCTGTGAGTGCAGTTACATATGTCTCGATTCACAATCAGACAAAGACCCTGAAGAGAGAGCTTATAAACAGGAACATGCTTATCTCTGAACAGGTGTGTTTTGCCATAAAAAACGCATTTTACAGCCTCAACTGGGTATATGTGGAAGACCTGCTCAAAAAAACTGTAGACGCTGAGACCGTCTTGTGGGTGTACATTCTCACCCCGGAAGGTGAAGAATATCTTGGATCAAAAGATGCGGACATCGCGGATTATAAAACATTAGACAGGCATTCATTTGATGAAGACGGCATGCCGGAGAGGCCATTTGGTATTTCATGGCTTGATGACTACACATTTTCTATCTTTAACCCCATACAGATAGGGAATCAGCAATGGTTTCTCTGTATGGGAATTACGCTTCAACCTATCATAAAGTTAAGGGAAAAAGCGATATTAGAAGGCGTGATATTGGCGACAATAATTATTTGGTTTGGCTGTATGCTTTCGTTTTTTCTGTCCAGAAAGATAACCCTGCCCATCACCGCCCTTGCAGAGGCAACCCATAATATCTCCAGGGGAGACCTTGATCAAAAGATTGAACCAAACACAAACGATGAGATCGGCGAATTGTCTGAAGATTTCAATCAGATGCTGTCAAGTTTAAAGGCCTACAGGGCTAATCTCAATGAGATGGTAGAAGAAAAGACAAGGGATTTGCAACAGGCGCTGCATGATCTCAAGGCTACGCAGTCCAGGCTGGTGCAGTCGGAAAAAATGGCATCCCTGGGCCAGCTTGCGGCCGGGGTTGCTCATGAGATAAACAACCCCACTGGCTTTATTATCAGCAATCTTGGTACATTGAAAAAATATACCAACAGGCTGATGGAGTTTATTGATATCCAGGAAAAAGACCACGGACCATTAGATGCAAAGAAGGATTCTGATTATATAAAAGAAAAAAGAAAGGCCTTAAAGATCGACTATATCAAGGATGATATACAGGACCTGATAGCAGAATCTTTAGACGGCGCAAAAAGGGTGAAAGAGATCGTGCAGAACCTCAAGGGTTTTTCCAGGATGGATGAGGTCGATTACCAGCCTGTCGATATAAATGAGTGTATAGAAACCACGCTCAACATTATCTGGAATGAGGTTAAATATAAATCCACGGTAATTAAGGATTATGGGGATATACCTGTGATAAAAGGTTATCCCCGGCAGCTCAACCAGGTATTTATGAATATCATTATAAATGCTGTTCATTCAATTGACAAAAAAGGGGAGATTCGGATCAGAACCGTGCAGTCAGGCGAATGGATTAAGGTTACAATAACCGACACAGGATGTGGTATACCGGAAGACAATCTGCACAGGCTCTTTGATCCCTTTTTTACAACCAAGGAAGTTGGTAAAGGTACAGGTCTGGGATTGAGTATTTCCTATGATATCATAAAAAAACACGGGGGTGATATTACAGTGCAGAGCGAGCCTGAAAAAGGCACAATCTTTACAGTGAGTCTCCCTGTGGTATGACAATGCAGGATAAACGCGCACTCACCCCCGCCTTCGCCTTTTTCTGCGTGCGGCGCACTTAGCAGGCGGAAATGACAGTGAGGGTGATTCTGCGGCAGGCCTTTGTATTGTAACGCCGGCGCATGCAAAACTATTTGCCCTTAAACGCCCTTTTACCCAGAATATGCGCATCATCATCGCTGACCTCCTCCTGCCAGCCCGAGGAGACATTGTCTCTTTTGTCAAAACGTTCCACATATGGCTTGATGTCAATGAGCGGGGTGGAATCCAGGATGTCCACATCCTGGATATACAGGATATTGTCCTCGATCTCGAGGAGTTTTACCACGCTGAAACCCAGGGGATTGGGACGGCTGGGTGCCCTGGTTGCAAAAACGCCCTGCATCTTGTCCTGGAGAAAGGGTTTGAGTGAAAGCGAAAAGCCTTCAGACATATGAAAATAGAAAAACAGGTAGATGTGAGAAAACTTTTCCAAACCATTGAGCCCTTCGGCAAACTTTGGATCGAGGACAACCGTACCCTTTACACCCCTTGCAAAGACCGGCTGAATCGGGGTTTCATTAAGTTTTTTGTGAGGTGAGTGTATCACCCCGATTGGAGAAAGACATATATCAGGCCTTTTCATCGGTTGACCCCTTTAATCCGATCTCTTTTGCCACCTCCCGCATACCCATGATGGTGTCCTCTATGAGTTCAGAGACCTCCACGCCGAGCATCTGTGCCCCCTGTTGAATGATGGACCGGTCCACACCTGCGGCAAAGGCCTTTGCCTTCCACTTTTTCTTTACAGACTTTGTTGTCAGGTCCATCACACTCTTTGATGGCCTT
This sequence comes from Thermodesulfobacteriota bacterium, assembly GCA_034661115.1. Taxonomy (GTDB): domain Bacteria; phylum Desulfobacterota; class Desulfomonilia; order UBA1062; family UBA1062; genus JAYEKR01. The sequence continues at coordinate 14,947 of JAYEKR010000134.1, forward strand.
ACAAGTGCGCTTGCAGCCACAAGCCCGGTGAGTTCGTCAATGGCATAGAGTGTCTTTTCCAGCAGGGTCTCGGGCCTTATCTCGGTTGATACCCCCCATGCATGTGACATGATGGCCCGTATATATTCATCCGGCCATCCCTGACCTTCCAGAATCTCCTTTGTCTTGTGGCAATGCTGGTCGGGGTACTTCTCATAATCCAGATCATGGACCAGGCCGATAATTCCCCATTTTTCCTCATCCTCTCCCTGTTTACGTGCCCGGTAGCGCATGACTGCCTCTACCGCATATCCATGCCTTTGCAGGGCTTTATCTTCGTTGTACTGGTGGAGAAGCCCCAGGGCCTCATCGCGCGTGGGAATATGTTCCATAATGTCTCCTTTTGTGGTAAGCGTTCACAGGGCACCGCACCTGCTGCGTTGGCGGGCACTTGAAGTACATTAGTACGTCTGCGTGCCCACCGCCTTGCATCTGCAGCACCCTGCAAACGCTTACAAATCAGCGGTTTACCTGTAATTAACATTTGATACTGCAATACTGCCCGTGAACGGTTACCTTTTGTGTAGATATAGCCCATGTCCAAAAAATTTTCAAAGGGGAATCAAAGGCGTTTTCAAAAAACTTGATATAACCCTTTTGATCAGGGATCGGCCAGATCTATCCATATCCAGCACACCAACTGTACCTCTTGCCGAAATAATTATGTTTCCCTTGTTTAAAAGTTTTGTGCTGCTATTATTCAAGCCTTGATTTGTTATCTTTTTCTCTGTATCAAAAACATATCTTTTGCCTGTATTAAAATCTACTACTGATAACCAAGGGATATCGCCATTCCATTATTCTGGCACTGAAGTTCTCGGTGTTCCGCCTCCGATTATCTCAATAATTTCTGATAGCGGTACTTCCCGCGAATTATCCATTAACCTTCACCTTTCCCAATTTCTCGGCAATCAGCACATTCAATCTTGCTTCCTCTATTTTCAACTGCCTTCAATTTCCAGTTACTCATTTCCCCTTCAGCCTTTCCATAAGCCCGAAGGCGGCTTTCTCAATCTTTGAGAAGGCAAACCATTTTTTCCCAAGATCTTTCAATG
>JAYEKR010000135.1:0-3397 GCA_034661115.1 Thermodesulfobacteriota bacterium
GGGTTTTTCAAGCAGCACTCCAATACCTCTTTCAAGAAGAGGTATTGCAATCTCCTCATGCATAGTCGTGGGTACTGAGATACTCACGGCATCCAGGCTATCCATGATCTCACGATAATCAGAATATGCCTTTGTCCCGGTCTCTTCTGCAACCGCCTGCGCCCGAGCATAATCCACATCAACAACGCCTGCAAGATCCACTTCTTCCATGGCTGCATATTTAAGGGCATGAAACCGCCCCAGATATCCAACCCCTATTACACCGACAGTTGTGTTTTTCATCTGGCGACCCCCCTGCCCGATGACCTTATAAAGGCAGCAAGAGCCATTATTTCCGCAGACCCCGTAAACTCTTTTTCGATCCGCTCCAGGGCCTCCTGCATGCGCAGGCCTTCCTTGAACAGTACCCGGTATGCCTGTCTGATCTCCTTGATCTTTTGCCTGCCAAAACTGTTACGCTCAAGCCCGATGGTATTGATGCCAAAGAGCCTTGCCCTGTTCCCATTGGCCTTTACAAAGGGGATGATATCCAGAGAGACCATGGATCCACCGCCGATAATGGCATATTCCCCGATGCGTGTGAACTGGTGGATGGCGGAAAGCCCGCCGATAATAACATGGTGATTGACCTGCACATGTCCGGCCAGAGTAGCAAGATTTCCCATCACGATATGGTCTTCCAAGATGCAGTCATGCGCCACATGACAGTAGGCCATCAAAAAATTGTGCCCCCCTATTTTGGTCAGTCCCTGGTCTTTCGTGGTCCCTCGGTTGATGGTCACAAATTCCCGTATGGTATTACTATCCCCGATCTCAAGCCGCGTTGGCTCTCCTTTATAGCTGAGGTCCTGTGGAGGACCCCCTATGCTGGCATATCCAGTCAGGCTGCATTTTTTACCGATGGTTGTGGGCCCCTGGATCATGCAGTGGGGACCAATCGTGGTATTTGCCCCGATTTCGACCTTGTCCCCGATAACGCAAAAAGGCCCCACCTGTACGCCCTGGTCAAGAACGGCCTTTTCTGACACCCTTGCCAGAGGATCAATCTGTGTCTGCATCACCCATCTTCCCTTCAAGCGCCCGCACACGGCGCAAGAGTTCAGGCAGGTCTTTATAGACCTTCTGTATCCTGAGCCACTGGCGGTGGTCCATCTGTGGATAGCCCGAGACGACCTTTCCCGGTTTTACGTCAGATGCTATACCCGTCCTCGAGGAGGCAACACTGCCGTCACCTACATTGACGTGTCCGATTACCCCGCACTGTCCTGCAAGGGTAACGGATTTCCCTATATGGGTACTCCCTGCAATGCCGGTCTGTGCGGCTATGAGGGTGTGGTCTCCTATGGTGACATTGTGCGCGACATGTACCATATCGTCCATCTTGACATCGTTTCCTATGCAAGTAGAGGTAAGCACGGCCCTATCAATGGTACAGTTGCTGCCGATCTCCACGTAATCACCTATACAGACTGTCCCCTTTTGAGGTATCTTTTTATGTGAGACGCCGTCCCATGCAAAACCGAATCCGTCCGCACCGATTACCACGCCCGCATGGATGATGCAGTGGGCTCCAATACAACAGCCATCATATACCACGACATTGGGGTTCAATACAGTGCCTTCACCAATCTTTACTCTTTCACCGATAAAACAACCCGGGGAAATCGCACACCCCCTTGATATAAGAGCATTACTGGATATGTACGCATTGGGATAGATGGTCGCGGCTTCATCGATCTCTGCCTCGGGATGGACCCACGCCCCCCTGGCAATACCCGGTTCATGCGTCTTTTCCGGATACATGACCCGAAGTATCTCTGCAAAACCCAGATATGGATCCCCTACAATGACCTGTGGAACGTGAGTGTCCAGTGGCTCCCGGGTGAGGATGGCACCGGCAGAGGTCTTCAATGCCTTTTGGGTGTATCCCGGATTTGCCAGAAAGGTCAGGTCAGAGGAGGAGGCATCCTCAATGGTGGACACATCCAAAACCTCGACATCCCTTCCCAGGAGCTCTCCGCCGAGGTGATCTGCAATCTCCGAAAGCTTCATCACTGCCCGCTTTTATCTGCGCCCTTTACCTGCTGATTGTCATAGATCTTCAATATCGCGTCCGTGACATCGATCTCCTGGGACCCGTAAAGGAAAACCGGGTTACCCTTGTCCAGGATCAGATCAAGACCATGTTCCATGCCATAGGACTGGATCACTGCATCGATCTCATTGCTTATCGGCTTGAACAGGGTGATCTGTTTCCTCTTGATCTCTTCTTGAGCATCCTTCATAAAACGGTTGAGCTCCGTGCCCTCTTTTTGATAACGGGCTTTCATCTCCGTCAATACATCCTCTTTCATGGTGAGTCTCTGTGCCGAGATTTCCTCACGGAGCCTGTTTATCTCCTGTTCTTTTTTGCTGATCTCCTGTTGCTTTAATTCATATGTCTGTTTGAGCTCTTTGATGGCATTCTTGCCCCTGATGCTCTCATTGATGATCTTTTGTCCGTCCACATAGGCAATCTTTGCCTCTGCTGCCCACAGGGTTGACCCCACAAACAAAAGCAGTGCTGCCATAACCATACCCATAATACGTGTCTTCATCTCTACCTCCATATTGTTTTGTTAGAAAAATGCCCCGATAGTGAATTCCCATTGCCCATTGTCTTCATCTTTCTCCGGATGAACAACCTTGCCGTATTCCAGACGCAGGGGTCCCATTGGTGTAACCCATCTTATCCCGGCCCCATAGGATTGTCTGATATCGCTCAGGTCCACTCGTTCATTGTAGGCATTGCCTGCATCATAAAAAATGACACCTGAAAGACCGGGCACCTTGCCCATGGGAAAGGTAATCTCTGTATTAAAAATGACCATCTGTTTACCACCCAGAAAATTCCCATAACTATCCTTGGGACCGATCCCGCCGTAATCAAAGCCCCTTAGCGTGTTCATTCCGCCCAGGGTGAATTTTTCATAATCAGGGACCTTGTCTCCCTTGGCCGAGTTTATTGTACCCGTTCTCAGCTTGAACATCAATGCCACGGTGTCTTTATAGATGGGGAAAAATTTTGCCGCACTCATCTTTGAACGTGTAAAGTGGTAATCACCCCCCAGACCGGCATATTCCACGGACACAGAACAGTTGGAACCCTCTGTAGGCCGGTAATAATCATTGGTTGTATTTCGGTATAAGGTATTAGTAATGCTACTGGTAAGCCCGCCATTCTTATCGTCCTCGCTGAGCAGGTACTCGTAGGTGGGATCGATGTCCTCGAGTTTTTTGACCTTGTCGTATCTATACGAGATATAATGCCGGATCTCCTCTATCACGGGATAACTTAAACGTACTGTGCCGCCCACGGATTTCTTTGTATAATACAGCTCGTCATGCTCCTTGTTAT
>JAYEKR010000136.1:0-3394 GCA_034661115.1 Thermodesulfobacteriota bacterium
ATGCTCGTCTCAGTCACCCCTGAAGGCATTATTACCCAGTGGAACACGGCCACGGAGAGGCATACAGGCATACAGGCCTCAGACGCCATCGATACCGGCGTGTGGGGTGCCCTCCCGTTCTTCAAACCCTATATGGATGTATTGAATACAGTCGTCCAGACGGGTAAGCCCGTGGATTTGCCCAGGCAAAAGGTCAGCGCATTTGAGGAGAGATATCTAAGCATATCTATCGCACCCCTCACCTACGATCAAACCAGTGGTGCGGTTATCCTTATAGATGATGTCACTGAGATGGCGATGAAGGATGCCCAGCTGATCCAGGCCCAGAAGATGGAGACCGTCGGCAACCTCGCCGGGGGCCTGGCCCATGACTTCAACAATGTCCTCGGGGGTATTATCGGCACGATATCCCTCATGCGCTATTCCGATGCCCACAAGAGCATGAACTCCGAAAAGTTCTCATCCCGCATCGATCTGATTGAGCGTTCGGCCAACCGCGCGGTCGATCTGGTACAACAGCTCCTGGCCTTGTCGAAGAAGCAGGAGCTGTCCCTCGCCCCCGTGGACCTCAACCTCTCCACGAAGCATGTCTTGAAGATCTGCCAGAACACCTTTGACAAATCCATCGTGATTGAGGCCGAATATTTCCCTGAGCCGGCCGTGATAATGGCCGATCCGGCACAGGTCGAGCAGGTATTGCTCAACCTGTGCGTAAACGCATCGCATGCCATGACCATTATGCGGGGTGGTCAAGAAGAACCGGGAGGAACCTTGTCGCTGACCATCAAGCGTATCCATGCCGATCATTACTTCTGTTCCACCCACCCCGAGGCAAAGACCGGTCATTACTGGGTCCTCAATGTGCGTGACACCGGAGTGGGTATGGAGGCCAGGACCATTGCCAAGATTTTTGACCCCTTTTTCACCACCAAGGAGATAGGCACAGGTCTGGGCCTGGCCATGGTCTCCAACATCATTCAACAACACGACGGGTTTTTGGATATCTACTCGGAATTCGGCTCAGGGACATCGTTCAACCTCTTCTTTCCTGAACAAGAGGGCGTGACGGCCGGTGCCGAGGTGGTCAAGACAGATGAATTCCTGCACCTGGGTTCGGGCACCATCCTTGTGGTGGAGGATGACGAGATAATCCGCAAGACCGCCAGTACCATGCTCGAGGAGTGTGGCTATGAGGTGATCACCGCCACTGACGGGAAGGCGGCCGTTTTTGTATTCGAAAAACGCCACCATGAAATCAAGGGCGTGTTAATGGATATGGCCATGCCTCGCATGTCGGGCAAGGAGGCCTATATACGGATGAAAAAGATCGCCCCAGGCATCAAGGTGCTGCTGACCTCGGGCTTCAAGCAGGACCAGCGCGTGCAGGATGTCTTTGAAATGGGCGTGGATGGTTTTATCCAGAAACCCTATTCCATGCCTGATCTCATCAAAAAGGTCCGCGAGGTCTTCGAATAAGCGCCTCAAGCCATTGAGCGCAGGATCTCGACAACTGTGCCTTTTGAGCGTGCCAGGATCTCAATCTTCCGAGTCATATTTGTATAACTCATCAGCGTATCATCTTGATGAGTTACCATTTTTGTTCAATCGCACGATCATTACGCATTGCAGGCCAAACTGATGGCAGTGATCACGCATAAAAACCATAAGGTACTTGAAAAGACAGCCAAATTATGTCTTAATTTTATATACATGGCTTATTGTATTATATTGACAGGTTTGGCGCGGTATGGGTCCTGATTTCATTTCAGATCGGCACCATGGCCCTGACCGAACCCAATGCGGGCACCGATGTGGGCAATCTCAGCACCAAGGCCATAAGAGCGAGGACATGTCCATAGTCGAGATCGCCGAAGAGAGCTTTGCCTTTTAGCGATAACAATAGACCCCTCCTGACCCGCAACAATGGATCAGGAGGGGTTTTCAGAGTCCAGGGGTATATGTAGATGGAACAATTACAGGGTATATTTATTCAATGGGGCCTTGGCGATACAATGGCAGTGATCATGGTCAGGGGCGTGGCCTTTATCGGTATGCTTATCCTGGCCTATGTGGCCGATCTGATCACCAGGCACATAGTCCTGAAGACCGTTGACAGGCTTGTAAAACACACCAGGACAGACCTGGACGACATCCTGTTGAGATATAAATTTTTTCATCGCATTTCTCAGCTGGCACCAGCGATTGTGATCTATGCAATGGCTCCTGTTGTCTTTTTCGGTTATGCCCCCGGCATAATTATCACGCAGAAGTTTGCCCAGATCTACATGCTGCTGGTTGGCTTGTTGAGCGTGGATGCCTTTCTCAATGCCGCCATAGATGGCTACCAGACCTTTGATTTTTCGCGCAGGATCCCCATACGGGGTTTTATTCAGGTAATCAAGATCGTACTGTATTTCCTGGTCGGTATTATGGTGCTTTCAATAATTATTGGTCGCTCACCGGCATTTTTTTTCACCGGTTTGGGTGCCATGACCGCCGTACTCTTGATTATTTTTAAAGACTCCATACTGGGCTTTGTCGCTGGTATTCAACTGTCCACGAACCAGATGGTGCAGATCGGAGACTGGATCGAGATGCCCCAATATGGCGCTGATGGAGATGTGATCGATATATCTTTAACCACTGTAAAGGTGCAGAATTTTGACAAGACCATTATCACCCTGCCGGCCTATTCCATGATCGCGAATTCTTTTAAGAACTGGCAGGGGATGTCTGATTCCGGGGGGCGTCGCATCAAGCGCGCTGTGTACATTGACATGACCAGCATCAGGTTCTGTAGCGAAGAAATGCTGGCACGTTTTGAAAAGTTTCAATATATCTCGGAATATATCAAGGCAAAAAAAGGAGATATCATTGAATACAATGCTGTTCATCAGGTGGATGAGAGCGAAATGGTCAATGGCCGGCATTTGACCAATATCGGTACGTTCAGGGCCTATATTGTATCCTATCTGCGCAATCATCCCAGAATCCATAATGACATGACCCTTATGGTGCGGTATCTGCCCTTGACCGAGCGTGGATTGCCTCTTGAAATCTATTGCTTCAGCAATGACCAGGTCTGGACCAACTACGAGGAGATCCAGGCGAATATCTTTGACCATATTCTGGCCATAATCCCTGAGTTTGACCTGCGGGTCTTTCAGAATCCTGCGGGCACGGATTTTCAAAGGATTCAGGCCAACAAATCCCCATCCAGCCAGGAGATTTGTTGATCAAGATCAAACAATGCGAACATAAGTTTTCAATACGTTTTCAATAAGTTCAGGTGCCTTTGAACTGTGATGAATTCGCAAAGGCCCTGTTATTCCCGCGAAGGCAGGGATCCAGATTGAGGTCACTTGGTGCTGTATCACATTCCCCTGTCATTCCC
>JAYEKR010000137.1:0-15848 GCA_034661115.1 Thermodesulfobacteriota bacterium
CCATACACATACAATAGCACCAAGCCGTATTCATGTTCAAGTGCGGTATTATATGCCGTAGCCGTTCACGGCTTGAAATTGGAAATGTAGCCGTTCACGGCTTGAAATTAGAAATTGGGGAGAATAGAATACAAAGCAATAGTTGAAAAACTCGGGCCAAAATTGAATGCGTTCGTCAACAGTACAAAAGCATAAAGGCCAAACTTCCAATTTCCACGTTCAACGTTCCGTGAACGGTTACTATATGCCTTTCGGGTCGCTCATGATTCCCATGCCTTATTGTGAACACTCGTACCACTGCGGCGTCGAATCAAAAGAGAGATTGATAAATGGCTTAGACTGGCATTTTTAATAGATATACAGTGGGGGTCAGAGAAGGAGGTATGCAGGAACAGTTTGCGGTTTTTGCCGTTTGCTGCTAAGAATCCAAGCTTGCTATGGGGTTTATACTTGTGATTGTAACAAAATTCTTGACAGCATAAAAAGTGACGTGGTAAATGGAGCAGGACGTAATGAGTGAAGCGCCATTCAGTAGAAAGCAGCAAAGGAGCATTTTTAAGAAAAACAGTCAGGACGCAGGGATATTAGGGGATCTTGCAGTGGTGAGCCAGTTGGGGCTTACAATGGCAGGCTGTCTGGGTCTTTGCTTCTGGGCGGGTTATCGTATGGATGTGTGGCTTGGCGCGCACGGGATTGTGCTTACAGTTTTTATCCTTATGGGCGTGCTTGGCGGAGGATGGACGGTTTACAGGCAGATAGAGGATCTATACAGGACTGATGATCTGAAGAGGCGGAAAAGGCATGCAAAATAACGAATATATCAGACGAACAGTGATGATTGTTCTTCCTGTGGCCATTGTGGCCTGTCTGGTCTTATGCGTTATTGGTTGTTTCGATATTGCCTTTGGTGTCCTGATCGGGGTTTCCTGTGGGGTGTCCAAGTCTCTGCTGATGATACACTCGGTCGTCAATGAGCAGGGTGCAATCAAATCTTTCTTTTTGAGGTATCTGATCATTGCCATTGCGTTTATCCTTGGTATAATGGTGTCAATGGGTGCGTTTTATGGATCCGCTGCAGGGCTCTTTTTTGTACACATCATGTTTATCGTGGATCAGGTCAGGTCCGGCAAAGACACAGGGGGGATCGGATAATGGAAGATATTGGTGTAATGCCGCACTGGGTATTTGATTGCATGGGGGTTCATGTGGTCTTGAACAAGGAGACGCTTATAATGACATGGATTGTCATGGCGATGTGGATCCTGTTTGCGCTTCTTGCCTCCCGGAATACCCGTTTGTTGCCGAATCCCTTTCAGGGGACGGCCGAATTGCTCGTGGGCACATGGGACCAGCTTATAGAGGACAGCCTGGGGGAGAGGGAGATGGGCCGGAAATATTTTTCCTTTATCTGTACTATCTTTCTGATGTTTTGGATATCCAATATGCTCGGGCTTATTCCCTTTCTCTCCGAACCAACCAAGGATATCAATACAACCCTGTCTCTGGGGGTCATCGGTTTTGTTGTCGCGCATTATTCCGGGATAAAGGCAAAGGGGATCGGGACATATCTCAAGGGGTATGCGGAGCCCATCTTTTTTATGGCGCCCCTTAATATTATTGGAGAGTTTTCAAAGGTTATATCCATCTCTTTTCGTTTATTCGGGAATATTATGGGGGGCTCGATCATTATCCTTGTGGTCAGTTATTTGGTATATTCTCTGGTTCTGCCACCCTTTTTATATGCATTTTTCGGTATCTTTGTTGGCACCATTCAGGCCTTTGTGTTTACTATGCTGACCCTTGTGTATATTGTGGTTCAGATTAAATAGGAAGATATTATGGATGTAATATTTACAGTCAAAACGGGGCAGCTGTTGGGAGCAGGTCTGGCCATGGGCCTGGGTGCCATCGGTGCTGCATTGGGCGAGGGAATGACCGGAGGGTATGCCAATGTTTCCATATCCAGAAGGACAGAAATGTCTTCGCCGTTTACCAGGAACATGCTGGTTGCGCAGGCGGTTGCCGAGACCTCTGCCATCTTTGCATTGATGGTTGCCGTGCTCCTGTTGTTTTCGGATATGTCCGGCAGGGGCGTGTGTGCCGGGGCAGCCGCGATCGGGGCGGGAATTGCAATGGGCCTGGGTGCCTTTGGCTCGGGCATAGGGGCCGGCTACTCAGGGGGAGAGGCCATATTGGGGGTATCCAGGCAGCCTGAATCGGCCTCCCAAATGACCACGACCATGCTGGTGGGCCAGGCCGTATGCCAGACACCTGCCATCTTTTCACTGGTCATTGCATTTATGCTTATGTTCAAGGATTATTCAGGGGTTAATGCGTGGCCCTATAGCGGGTGCCTTATAGGGGCCGGGATTGCAATGGGTTTCGGTGCTATCGGCTCGGGCTGGGGAGGGGGGCAGGCCGGTGGATCCGCCTGTCGTGGTTATGCGAGGCAGCCTAAGTTAAGGGGGCCCATCGTTACCCTTATGCTGGTAGGGCAGGCCGTAAGCCAGACACCTGCCATCTTTGCCCTCCTGGTCTCCATCATGCTTATGACAATAGGCCCTACAGAGGGCAACCTCCTGGTCACAATGGCCTTTCTGGGTGCCGGTTGTTCCATTGGGCTCGGAGCTGTGGGTTCTGGTATGGGAAATGGCGTGACCGCAGAGGCCGCCTGTGATGCCCTGAGCAAGGAAAGTTCTTTGTCAAAGAGCATCATGACCTTTATGCTGGTAGGCCAGGCCATAGGGCAGACCCCGGTTATTTTTGCCATGGTGGTGTCTTTGCTTCTCATGTTCGGAAACTATGACCAGGCTGCTAACTTGCCATATGCCATGGCCCTTGTTTCTGCCGGGCTATGTATCGGTCTGGGCGCCATAGGATCAGGCTATGGTAACGGGATTACCTCGGCCGAGGCGTGTGATGCGCTGGCTGTGCGCCCGGAAAAATCACCTGCCGTCATGACCTTTATGCTGGTGGGGCAGGCCGTGGGGCAGACCCCGGTTATCTTTGCCCTGATGGTATCATTTATGCTGATGCTTGGTAATTATGATCAAGCGGCAACATTGCCTGCGGCAATGGCCATTCTTGCTGCCGGTATTGCCATGGGTTTCGGTGCTATTGGCCCGGGTATAGGTAACGGGATTACTGCCGGTGGGGCATGCACTGCGTTTGCAATGCATCCGGAACACTCATCGTTATACATGAGGACCATGCTTATTGCCCAGGCCGTGGCGCAGTCAACCGCCATATATGCCCTGGTTATAGCGTTTGTGCTCATGTTTGTTGTATAAATAAAAGATTAAAAAAGGTCAAAAGACCAGGATATAAAGCAGATAGGGAGGATGATAGAATGGATATAGGTGGAGCAGATCTTATCAGGGCGGCGTCTTTTATCGGGGCAGGTCTTGCCATGGGCCTTGGTGCAATTGGGCCTGGAATTGGTGAAGGGTTTGTAGGAGGCAAGGCCTGTGAGGCGATTGGAAGAAATCCGGACGAGGCAGGTCTGTTGACAAGGACCATGCTGGTGGCCCAGGCAGTGTCTGAATCGACGGGTATCTATGCGCTTGTTGTGGCCCTGCTTCTGATCTTTGTCGTATAAGGAGGGGCGTTTTGATAGAACTCAATTGGACCTTTTTTGTTCAGATGATCAATTTTTTTATTCTGATGATTGTCCTGAACAAGATACTGTACAAGCCCATCCTTGGGGTTCTCGATGAAAGGGATGAAAAGATCGAAGGGTCGCATGAACGGGCCAAAGAACTGGATTCCGACGGCGAACTTATTATGGAAAACTATAATAATAAGATCTACGAGGCCAAGATTGAGGCCATGAGCGCAAAAAAGCTGGTCCAGAAAGACGCATCAACCGAGGCCAGCAAGATCATTGCCGAGGCAAGCGACAGGGCCGAGACCATCATATTGGATGTGCGCAGAGAGATGGAGCTGGAGGTGGTAAAGGCCAGGAAAGACCTTGAGCCGGAGGTCAAAAATGTCGCAGGGACCATTGCCCAGAGGGTTGTGGGAAGGAAGGTGGCATGATGAGACGCATATTAAGAATGTTGCCCCTTCTGGTGTTTATCCTGCTGGTTTTTACCGGGTTGAGTTTTGCGTCCGAGGAGACAGGAGACGGTCGCAAGATATGGGATGTGGTCTGGCGGGTGCTTAATTTTGGGATCTTGGTTGCAATACTCTGGAAGCTGCTGGCAGATAAGGTCCGTGTTTTTTTTGGTGAACGCAGGCAGGAGATCGGTGTGTCGCTTGACGAGGCCCAGGAGGCAGTGGACAGAGCCAAAAAAAAGCACGATGAGTATGAGCTCAAGATCAAGAATGTTGAAGAGGATATAACAGAGATAAAGGATTCGCTCATCTCTCAGATGGAGCTCGAGAAAAAGAGGATCATGAAAGAGGGCAGGGTCTCGGCCGAAAGGATTATCCGGCAGGCACAGGAGAGCGCGGAGCAGGAGATTGTCAATGCCAGAAAGGAGCTCAATGACCAGGTCGCGGATCTGGCTGCGGATCTGGCCGGAACCTTGGTGTCAAAAAACATAACATCAGAGGATCACAAAAGGATTCTTGATGAATATTTGAATGAGGTGGTGAGTAAAAATTGAAGACTGACGTGATTGCAAAGAGATATGCAAGGGCTCTATATGACCTTGGGGTTGAGGAGGATATCCAGGGACTCCTCAGCGAAGACATTGATAAGGTTGGCGGGCTTGTCCAGGAAAGTGATCAGTTCAGGGATATTATGGAGAGTCCACTCTATGATATAACCCTGAAAAAGGGCATTCTGTCGGATTTTGTAAAAAAATATGATATTTCAATCTATACTGCCAACCTGATTCAAATACTCGTGGACAAGGATCGTTTTGAGCATGTGTCTGCTATTTGTGATTCCTATGTGGAGATTCTGAATGCGGCGTCAGGAAGGGTGAGAGCCCTGGTTACAAGCGCCATCAGACTCGACGATGAACAGGTGAAACGCATAGCGGATGTTCTGTCAAAAAAGATGGAAAAACAAGTGGACGTGGATGTCGCCGTGGATGCTGATCTCATTGGTGGCGTGGTGGCCGAGGTTGAAGGAATGGTCTATGACGGCAGCCTCAGAACACAGATAGGAAAAGTAAAAGAGAGATTGAAAAGGGAGACATAGGATGCAGGTAAGGGCAGAAGAGATAAGCAAGATTATTAAGGATCGGATTAAGGGCTATGAAAAAGAGGTTGATGTAGCAGAAACCGGGACCATCCTTTCGGTAGGTGATGGAATTGCCCGGATATACGGTCTTAGAAATGTGATGTCCGGTGAGCTTGTTGAGTTTCCCGGGGGTATATTCGGCCTGGCCCTTAACCTGGAGGAAGACAATGTCGGATGCGTACTGTTTGGTGATGTTGTCGGTATACGTGAAGGAGACCAGGTAAAGAGGACAAAGAGGATCGTTGAAATCCCGGTTGGCCAGGCCATGATGGGAAGGGTGGTAAACGCGATTGGCGAACCCATTGATGGCAAAGGCCCGATAAAGACCGATGAGAGCAGGGCTGTGGATATAAAGGCGCCAGGGATCGTTCAAAGGCAGCCTGTTAGCGAACCCCTGCAGACCGGGATGAAATCCGTCGATGCCATGACACCCATTGGAAGGGGGCAGCGCGAGCTTATAATCGGAGACCGACAGACCGGAAAGACTGCCCTGGCCATTGATACAATCATCAATCAAAAGGGCACCGGGGTTGTATGTGTCTATGTGGCCATAGGACAAAAACAGTCTACCGTGGCGCAGGTTGTGGCAACGTTGGAACAGCACGGGGCAATGGAATATACGGTGGTGGTTGCGGCTACTGCCTCTGACCCCGCACCCATGCAGTATATAGCCCCATATTCAGGGGCCGCTGTTGCCGAGTATTATATGGCAAAGGGTGGACATACGCTCTGTGTGTATGATGATCTTACCAAACAGGCCCAGGCATACAGGCAGATTTCTTTGCTGCTCAGAAGACCGCCCGGGCGTGAGGCTTTCCCCGGGGATGTGTTCTTTCTGCACTCAAGGTTGCTTGAAAGGGCGACAAAGTTCAGCGATAAAGAGGGTGGAGGATCGATGACCGCTCTTCCCATAGTAGAGACCCAGGACGGTGATGTTTCCGCCTATATCCCTACCAATGTTATTTCCATTACAGACGGTCAGATCTTTCTGGACACAGACCTCTTTAATTCCGGTTTCCGGCCGGCTATAAACGTGGGCATATCGGTCTCAAGGGTTGGTGGTAATGCCCAGATCAAGGCCATGAAAAAGGTTGCCGGTACATTGAGGATCGATCTGGCCCAGTACCGTGAGCTTGCATCCTTCGCCCAGTTCGGTTCTGATCTGGATAAGGCCACGCAGGCCCAGTTGAACCGCGGTGCAAGGCTGATGGAGATGCTCAAACAGCCACAGTATGCCCCCCTGTCTGCAGAAAAACAGGTTGCAATCATTTATGCCGCGACAAAGGGCTATCTGGATGACTATTCTGAAGAGGTGATAACAAAATTTGAGGCGCAGTACCATGAATTCATGGAAAGTAAGCATTCAAATATCCTTAAGGATATCGCAGAAAAGGGCACGCTGGAGGCGGAAACCGAAAAGGAACTGAAGGCGGCTATCGATGAGTTCAAAAAGATGTTTGTGGTAGAGGAATAGGGATAGTCTATGGCCAGTCTAAAGGATCTGAAAAAAAGGGTTGCATCTGTTAAAAGTACAGAGCAGATCACAAAGGCAATGCGCATGGTCGCTGCCGCCAAACTCAGACGGGCACAGGAAAGTATTGTTGCGGCCAGGCCGTATGCGATAAAGGCCAATGAGGTTCTGCTCTCTTTGGTCAACCGTACCAATCCGGACATGCATCCCCTGTTGAGGACAAGAGAGCCCCACAAGGGGGTCCTAGTGGTCATGGCCTCGGACAGGGGCCTGTGCGGGGCATTTAATCAGAATGTATTCCGGCATGCGGATGCCTTTATCAAAGAGAATGAAAAACGCTACGATGAACTCTCACTGGTGCTGGTTGGAAAAAGGGCTGTCGACTATTTCAAACGCAAGAATCTTCCCATAAGAAAGGCCGTTACTATTGAGAATCCATCATATGATCTGTCCTCAGATGTATGCCAGGATCTTATCGACGGTTATATCAATGAGGAATACGATGAGCTGTATATCGTTTTTAACGAGTTTAAATCTGCCATGACGCAGATCCTTCATGAAGACCGGATCCTTCCGGTGGAACGTATGGATTCCGAGGATGATGAGATGCTCAATATTGAATATCTCTATGAACCGGATGAAATGACCTTGCTGGATACCCTGCTTCCTTTGAGCCTGAAGATGTTTTTTTACAGGGCATTGCTGGAATCAGCTGCATCCGAGCATGGTGCTCGGATGACGGCCATGGAGAGCGCCTCAAAGAATGCGTCGGAGATGATGGATAAGCTGTCCGTACAGTATAACCGTTTGAGGCAGGCCTCTATTACCACGGAGCTCATGGAGGTTGTAGGCGGTGCAGAGGCCCTTAACGGATAGGTATGAAAGAGAATAAAACAGCTAAGGAGTGGCTATGAATATTGGCAAGATAACACAGATTATTGGTGCAGTTATCGATGTTAGGTTTGAGGCGGGTGATCTCCCGGATATATATAATGCCTTGTGGGTGACAAACAAGACCATCTCAGATGAAGAGGACAATCTGGTGCTTGAGGTTGCCCAGCACCTTGGGGACAGGACCGTACGTACTGTTGCCATGGATACAGCTGATGGGCTTGTAAGGGGCATGGACGTCAAGGACAGCGGCGCTCCTATCAGTGTACCTGTTGGAGACAATGTGCTCGGGCGTATCATGAATGTGGTTGGAAAGCCGATTGACGATGCCGGGCCCATTGAGACCGAGGCACTGAACCCGATTCACCGTGATCCTCCAGTCTTTACAGAGCAGAATACCTCTATTGAGTCCTTTGAAACAGGGATCAAGGTTATTGACCTGATGACGCCCTATATGAGGGGCGGCAAGATCGGTCTCTTCGGAGGTGCAGGTGTTGGAAAGACCGTTTTTATCATGGAGCTCATCAATAATATCGCCACCAAACACGGCGGTTATTCGGTTTTTTCCGGTGTTGGTGAACGTACGCGCGAGGGGAATGATCTCTGGCTCGAGATGAAGGAGTCCGGTGTTATCGATAAGACCGCGTTGATCTACGGCCAGATGAATGAGCCGCCCGGGGCAAGGGCCAGGGTTGGACTCACCGGTCTGGCGGTTGCGGAATATTTCCGTGATGTGCAGCATCAGGATGTGCTTTTGTTTATCGACAACATTTTCCGTTTCACCCAGGCCGGCATGGAGGTTTCCGCCCTGCTGGGACGTATGCCCTCTGCGGTTGGTTATCAGCCGACCCTTGGTACGGATATGGGAGAGCTGCAGGAGAGGATTACCTCCACATCCAGTGGTTCCATTACCTCGGTCCAGGCGATCTATGTCCCTGCGGATGACCTTACAGATCCCGCCCCGGCAACCACCTTTGCGCATCTGGATGCAACAACGGTTCTTTCCAGGCAGATCGTGGAGCTCGGCATCTATCCGGCGGTGGATCCCCTGGATTCAACCTCTAGGCTTCTTGATCCTGCCATTATTGGAGAGGAACACTATAAGGTGACCAGGGATGTTCAGGAGATTCTCCAGAAGTATAAGGATCTCCAGGATATCATCGCTATCCTTGGTATGGATGAACTCTCTGAGGAAGACAAGCAGGTCGTGTCCAGGGCCAGAAAGATACAGAGGTTTCTTTCACAGTCCTTTACCGTGGCAGAGCAGTTTACCGGCCTGCCTGGCAAGTATGTAGAGCTCAAGGATACCGTTGCAGGCTTCAAAAAGATTATTTCCGGCGAGATGGATGACCTTCCGGAACAGGCCTTTTATATGGTGGGAACGATCGAAGAGGCCGTGGAAAAGGCAAAGAAACTCTCAGAGGAATAAAGGGGGAGAAAATGGCTGAAGAATATATGCAGCTTGATGTGGTGACCCCTGAAAAGGCGGTACTCAGCAGAAAGGTGGGAGAGGTGGTTGCCCCGGGAAGTATAGGCGAGTTCGGTGTCATGCCCGGCCATACCCCCTTTTTGACCTCATTGAAGGCCGGGAGAGTTCTTGCCCGGACCATGGATCGTGATATACATCTTGCGGTCGGAGGCGGTTTTGCCGAGATTACGGGCGACAGGGTGATCATCCTGGCCGAGACCGCACAGATGGCAGAGGACATAGACGTGGACCAGGCGCAAAAGGATCTGGAGATTGCGCAGAATAAACTCAGCACTCTGGATAAGGACGGTCCCGAGTTCAAGAAATGGACGGATCGGTTAACCCGCGCAGAGGTCAGCATCAAGGTTGCTCAAGAGGTTGAGAGTTAACAAAAAAAGGCCATTTTGATTAAGAAAAAGAGGGGCTGTATGCCCCTCTTTTTCCTTTAAGGGCCATCATCTCTTGACTTGCTATCCATTTATCTTTATATACGATTCGATTGAGCGCCCATAGTTCAGCTGGATAGAACGTCGGACTACGAATCCGAAGGTCGCAGGTTCAAATCCTGCTGGGCGCATAGTAAAATCAAGGGGTTAAGTGATGTTTCGCTTAGTCTCTTTTTTTATTGGTGCCTATATAGGTGGGGATAAGTAGGTCTGAGTGCGAGACTTTGAAGCAGTACATCGACAACAAAGGGGTCTGAAGGTAATTCAGACATGCACAAAAGAAAAATACTACCTGAAAGAGGAGATTTTCAAAGATTTACCCCTATATCGCCACTAGGGGGGCGAATTGACCCTACGCAAGCAAATAGGTGTCAATCCATACAAAAAAACCACGTCTCTGGTTGTTTGCGTCGCTTACAGATCAAATGAGAGTACCTTTTTTTGGAAGGCACCCTCATTTGGTGAATATCGGTATACTAAATCAAGTTTTCACTATCAAGCTGGCATTATACCATCGCCACCATCCATTCCGCTATCAGGATCAATCTCTGGATTGTCATTGGAATCAGAACCTGAGCTTGACGTTGATTGTCTTCGTTCGCTCTGTGCAAACATTTGCTCGTAGTATGCTTGATCATCTTGTTTGCTTGTCTTATTGTTGTTCTCAAACATACTGTTTGTATTGTTGTTCGGGTTTCCCGAATTATCAATGGAATTTACAATACCTCTTTAGTACCTGTATTATCTCTCCATCTCCATTTCTCTATCCCTTTCAATTGTATGTTCTCTTTCTTGCGCAGAAGTAGATTCATTTAGTACGTGTTCATAATCTTTCATAAAATCACACTCTTGTGCGAATGTAGTTTTATCGCCAAACTCATACTGTGCCTCATCTTCATCTACATGAAAAACCTTAAATATATGGACAGGGAAAAACGGGAAAAATAATTGTCGCAAAAGGGAATAGTTGACGTCGATCACTTTTCCCCCGCTGTGGCGCGTCTATCCTATCTTCGGGCCGATCCATATCTGCTGGGTATTGACGAACTGGCGGATGCCGTGCGGGCCCAGTTCTCGGCCGTATCCCGATCTTTTCACACCTCCGCTCGGCAGACGCGGGTCGGTCTTTACTATGCCGTTTACAGAGACCTGGCCCGCAAAGATCTCTGATGCCAGGGCCTCTCCGCGTTCTTTGTCTCCTGTCCAGATGCTTGCGCCGAGTCCGTATTCGGTATCGTTTGCCAGCTTTATTGCGTGGTCTGCATCTTCGGCCTTTATCATCACCGCAACAGGGCCGAAGGTCTCTTCTTTATATGAAACCATGTTGGGCAGGACATCTATAAGCAGAGTCACCGGATAGAAAAATCCGTCTCCGTCCGGGATCTCTCCGCCCAGCAGGCACTGTGCGCCTGCCTCGAGGGTTTCTATTACCTGTCGATGTATCTTGTCGCGTGTATCCTTTTTTGCAAGCGGGCCTATGTCGGTATCCTCCCTGCGGGGATCGCCCACCTTTAGCGTGGAGAGCCTGGACTTCATCTTTTCTACCATGGTGTCATAGACGTCTTTTACGACAATGATACGTTTTGCCGCGATACAGGACTGGCCCGCATTGATGTTCCTCGAAAGAGTTATGATATCCGCTGCCGCATCGAGGTCGGCATCGTTTAGTACGACAACCGGATCAGACCCGCCCAGTTCGAGGACCGCGGGTTTTATCTCAGAGGCGGCTATGCTCGCCACCTGTGTGCCCACCTTGCTGGAGCCGGTAAGGGATACCGCCCTGATCCTTGGGTCCCTGATGACATGTTCCACATCCTTTGATTCAACAGGCAGGTTTTTTACTATATTTGCCGGTGCCCCGACCTCGTCGAACAGACCTGCTATGGCGGTCGCGCAGTCCGGGACATTAGAGGCGTGACGCATGACACAGGTGTTGCCTGCCATAAGAGCAGGCGCCAGGAACCTGAAGGCGAGCCAGAAAGGGGCGTTCCACGGGAGGATGCCGAGTATGACCCCCAGGGGCATGTACTGGACATAGCTTGTAGTGGCGTCCGTTGCTATAAGGTCTTTTTCCAGGTATATCCGTGCGTTCAGCGCGTAATGCTCGGCGCACCAGGCGGATTTTTCGACCTCGCCGCGCGCCTCCTTGATGGGTTTTCCCATCTCGTCTGTCATGAAAAGGGCAAGCCTTTCTTTGTTTTCCCTCATATAAGAGGCCACATCGTTCAATACCCTGGCCCTTTGCTCAAAGTCGGTCTTGCGCCATTGGATAAATGCCTCATCAACGCCTGCTATGAGCTGTTTTGCTTTGTCTATATCTAATGAATCCATTTCCTTTACTGTCTCACCTGTTACAGGATTCGTGGTCCTAAGCATCAAGCACTCTCCTTTTTGGTTTTCTTGTCTTTGCCGGCTGTCTTTGTATTGTCAGGCTCGATTTTGATCTCCGGCTTTTTTGCCTGTCCTGCTTCCGAAGTCGGTTTCTTTATCCGCTGCGGCGGATTCAGTCTCGCACTTTGTGTGGCCTTCAGCCTTTTCTTTGATTCCGTAGACTTTTTCACAACAAAATTTTTATTGAGGGTGAAGAATGATTTGCATCCGTCTTCGGTAATATAGATCGTATCCGAGATGCCCACTGTCTTATTACCGTCTACGCCCCACATCCACGGGATGAGGTGAAAGGTCATGCCTTCTTCAAGGATGCGTGAATCACCCTGTTTGAGGCTGATAATATAACCCTCGTCCCAGCTCGGGGGGAAGGCTATGCCGATGGAATAACCCGAACGCGTGATCAGTTGGGCATCCACCTTGTTGTCGGAGATGACATCCCTCATGACATTGTCGGCATCCGAGACCGTCAGTCCGGGACGGATGGCATCCTTTACCAGAGACAGGGCGCGTTTCATGCGTTCTTCCGCCATCTTCATCGAAGCTGACATCTCGCCGATAACAATGGTCCTCATCATGGCGGTGTGATAACGGCGGTAGCACCCACCAATCTCCAGGAAGACGTGTTCCTCGGGCTGTATAACCCGGCCCTCCCACGTGGCATGGCCTATCATGGTGCGCGGCCCAGAGGTCACATAGGGCATGACCGCAGGCGGTTCTCCGCCTGCCTTGAACATGGCCACGCTGATGGCCGCCGCTATCTCGTTTTCCGTGACCCCTTCGGCGCAGGCCTTGATACCGGCCATCATGCCTATCTCAGTGATCTTTGCGGTCTTTTTCATGATCTCTATCTCGGCAGGTGATTTTTTGATACGGCCTTGTTCCACTATACCGAAGCAGTCCATGAGCCTGCCGTGGGTGATAGAGGTATGGATGATGTCCTGCTGGTATGCCGAGAAAAAGTAGCTGTTGCGCTCATAGCCGATATCCTTGCCCGCGAGATTGAACTCCTTGAGGCTCTGGACGAGCATCTGGATCGGATCGCCCATGTCGGTATAGGGTCGGGTTATCTCCACCCATGTCCTTGCCGTGACATTGGATTCCTCCATCAGGCGGGTAACCATAAACGGCTCGCCTTCCAAAGGCACGATCAATGCCTGAAAGAATGAATAACCGGTCGTCTGATAATCCGTAAGATAGAGCAGGTTTTCAGGGTCTGAGATAATGACCGCGTCCAGTCTCCTCTTTTCCATCCTCTTTCGCAGGTCGTTGATACGGCCTTCATATTCTTCGAACGGAAAGGTCATATCGTCGCGCTGTCTCATATCGACTACCTCACAATGCTTCGGTAACGGCCTGTTTGAGTATATCCAACCCCTCTTTTAGGTCCTCATCACCTATAATCAGGGGGGGTATCAGTTTCAATACCTGTCCGTCCGTGCCGCACGGACCGATCAGCATGCCCTTTTCAAAACACAGGGTCTGGATCTTTTTTGCCAGTTTGCCGTCTTTCATGTCAAGGGCCTGTATCATGCCCTTGCCCCTTACCTCGAGCGGATAATCGTCGTGTGCTGAAGCTATGTCCTTCAAGGATGCATTGATATGCTCTCCCTTTATTCTGACATCTTTCATCAGAGAATCGTCCTTGAAATAAGAAAGGGCGACCGTGCCTGAAGCAAAGGACATCCCCTGGCCCCTGAACGTGCCCGTATGCTCTCCTGGTGACCAGTGGGTGTCGTGTCCGGGTTTGACCAGATTCATGGCAAGGGGTATCCCGTATCCGCCTATACCCTTGGCCAGGCAGATGATGTCAGGGTCTATGTCTATATCATCAAAGCTGAAGTATGAACCGGTGCGGCCGCATCCCACCTGTATCTCATCGATGATCAGAAACGATCCGTACTGACGGGCCAGGTTTTCAAGGGCCTTTAGCCATTCTTCAGTGGCTATGCGCACGCCCCCTTCGGCCTGGATCACCTCTACGATAAAGGCCGCCGGTGGTTCTATCCCGCTGGAGGAATCGGCAAGCTCTTCGGCATATGCTTCGAGCTGCTCCAGGCCTTTATCCCCGTCAAAAGGCAGGTGGGTTACATGCCCTAGGGGCACACCCGCAGCATTCCTGAAATATGCATTGGCGGTACAGGCCAAAGAACCCAGAGTCATGCCGTGAAACCCGTGACTGAAGGCAACCACACCCTGGCGGGACGTTACCCTCCTGGCAAGCTTCAACGCCGCCTCGACCGCATTGCTGCCAGTCGGGCCGGTAAACTGTAACTTGTAGTCCATGTTTCTGGGCACTAAGACTGTTTCTGCAAAGCGTGAGATGAAATCCCTCTTCGTGGTTGTGTACATATCAAGGCCCTGCGCCACGCCGTCGGATTGAATGAATTCCATGAGGGCCTTTTTCATCCTTTCGTTATTGTGACCGAAATTTAAGACGCCTGCCCCGGCAAAGAAATCTATGTATGATTTTCCTGCCTCATCTACAATACGGGCATTTTTTGCTGAAGCAAAAACGGTTGGATAGGCCCGGCAGTAACCCCGTATCTCAGATTCCCATTTCTCGAATATATCCATGCGAGACTCCTTTCTTTAATTATTGTTAAACCCTGCAATCGTGCATTTATTACATCCCTAAATACTTTATCGGAAAATTGGTTACGGTTGTTTAATGCTTTTATATGCCTTGATCTTATGTCACGTCTATGCCTGCGAGCCTTGAGAATATCCTTACCACGTGTCTTATCAGGTTGTCGTTAAAGTCATAATAAGCGCTGTGGCACGGATGGCAAAGGTTTTCGCCGTCGTTTGCACCTATAATGGCAAACGCGCCCGGGATCTCCTCCAGATAATAGCTGAAATCCTCTGATGCCATGATCGGTATGGGTGTTGACCGGCTGAGCCAGTCAGGGCCGAACTCATCGGCTATAGCCCTGCGGAAGGATTCGGCCTTATCGCTGTGGTTGTCCACGGTAGAATAGCGGGGCTTGAAGAGGGTCTCTGCACTGACATTATACGACAATGCCGTATCCCGGGCTATGGCGGTGATCTGGTTTCCCATTTCCTCACGCAGTGCAGTGTCGTCTATACGGATAGAGCCTCCCAGCACGACCTTATCCGGGATCGTCGTATCCCCCTGCGGTGTGTCAATAGATGTAACGCTCACCACGCCCGCGTGCTGGGGAGGCAGCCTGCGGCTTGTAATCTGCTGCATCGCCATTATTATGGCCGAGGCGGCAAGGACCGGGTCACGACACAGTTCAGGCTGGCTGGCGTGACCTCCCCGGCCTGAGACGGTGATACTGAAGATGGCATTGGCCGCCATTATCGTACCGTCAGGGCAGATGGCCTTGTTGAATTCGACAGCCGGCCAGTTATGCCAGCCGAAGACGGCATCCACATCTTTTAAGGCCCCGTCTTTGATCATCTGTCTTGCACCGTGCCCCCCTTCCTCTGCGGGCTGGAAGAGAAACGATACCGGCCCCGGCAATTCGGTCTCGTGATTTTTCAACCACCCGGCAAGGGCGATCGCAACGGCTACATGACCGTCATGGCCGCATGCATGCATGCAACCATGTACCTGTGATGCCCAGGGAAGCCTGGTCAGTTCTTCCATGGGCAGGGCGTCCATATCCGCCCGGAATGCGACATGACGGCCCGACATGTTTGCGCCGATGGTGGCTACGGTGCCTGTCTTTGCGCATTGACGCCAATTGATCCCCAGTGCATCGAGCCTCTCGCGTATTATACGGGCGGTATTGTATTCCGACCAGGTAATCTCCGGCTTGCGGTGTAACAGCCTGCGAAGTTCTATTGCCGAGAGTATCAGATCATCAAATATATCCGCCATTACATGCCCCTTTATATTTTTCTCGGAAGATGTCGTTGGTTACATAAAATATAAGACTCTATGAGTAAATGTTTCTCTTATGGCCTGGATATTTGATATAAGGCATGGATTTTATCGGACATGGTGCTAGTTATATATCT
>JAYEKR010000138.1:0-3354 GCA_034661115.1 Thermodesulfobacteriota bacterium
GTTCACGGCTATTTATCTGATAGCCCACAGTGTTTTTGAACCTTTTTGTTCCCTTTATCAAAATCGTGCCAGACCATCTCTGATAACGCTTCTGCCAGTTTGTAAACATCCAGCTCGTAAACTCGTTTCATTTTTCCCCAATTTCTAATTTCCAATTTCAAGCCGTGAACGGCTACGAAAAAAGATTATCCAAGATCAATCCATATTTTTTTTATGGTTGAAAATTTCGCATTAAAGAAAATACAGGGTATCTTCGATATATCAACCTAAGACCTGATACCAGAAAGGAAAGGATATATGTATTACACAGACAGTGTTGAACAATCCGGTGAATACCTGAGGCTGGCCCTTGATCATATGGGCAGGTATAAGATACCCCTGGACCCCATGAACTATACCATCTGGTATGAATATGTATCCGGCAAAAACAAACATCTATACTCGGCAATAGAAGAATACATCGAACAACCGGAGAGTTTTACCCCTGAGACCAACCATGCCCTGTTCAAACGTTATATCGAGGAAAAAAACCAGGCGCTCATGGACGAAATACGCACGGGCCTTCGGGATATTCTCCTCCAATTGATCAAACAGGTTTCCACCACAGGCAATGAGGTCTCACTTTACAGCCAGAGCCTGGAAAATCATACCAATGCACTCCTGGACCACCCGGGGATTGAAGACATATACCAGATCATGAAAACCATTATCGCGGAAACAAAAAGCATGGAAGCCTCAGGAGACAAACTGAAAGAGCGTCTCGCACAATACAATAAAGAGATAAACACCATGAGGCAGGACATGGAGAGTCTCAGGCATCAGGCCGACACAGACCCTCTTACAGGGCTGGCAAACCGAAGGTCCTTTGAGTCTTCCCTGACCAGGGAAATGGAAGATTCCATGAAAGGCCAGGTAAAACTATCCCTGTTATTGATGGATATCGATCATTTCAAGTCCATCAACGACAACTTTGGCCACCTGACTGGGGACAAGGTATTGCGTCTTGCCGCAAAGATGATAAAGGAATGTGTCAAGGGAAAGGATCTGGTCGGACGCCAGGGAGGAGACGAATTCATTATCATGCTCCCGGATACACCCCTTGATGGAGCCATGAGCCTTGCCCGTTCAATCTGCTCCTGTTTCAACACCAATGAGATAAAACGAACCCAATCAGGTAAAACCATCGGATCCATCTCCATGTCCATAGGAGCAGCCTGCTACAGACCGGGTGAGTCCATGACGGAATTTATTCAAAGAACGGATGACGCGATGTACACTTCGAAACAAAGGGGCCGCAATCAGGCCTCAAAGTGGACACCCCAAGACCCTGCGGCAGATGCCTCGCAGCCCCCCAAAGGCAATACAGGTTCCAGTCCACTGGACGCAGGGATACGCTCACAGGGCAATACCTGATCACAAGAGTTCACGCCTTGAAAACGGGTTTTGCAAAAACCTGTAAGGGGAGCCTTACCAGTTCATTCCTTGATCATTGAACCTGTCTATTCTCATAAGAGTCAGGAAAGACCGGCTTTCGCATGCCCGGTCTCCATGGATAAACACACTGGCATGAAAAATAACTCATAAAACAAGGAGATATGTCCGATATCATCATACAAGGATCCTTACATATGACAAATGAAGTAATATATATACACCTTATACCTAGCCTCTTTACCCTGCTGATATGTCTGTCTCTGGGGTTCTATGCTATAAAAATCAAAAAATATGCCCCTGAAAATCGGCTCCTGGCCATGATCTGCGTACTCATGGCCCTGTCCTCTTCCGGGGTCATTGCGGGCCATACCCTCACCAGCGCCACCACCATGACACGGATTTTTGTCTCCCTTTGCCTCATTGTCGTCCCTGTGGCCATAAGGCTCGCGTACACACTCACAGAAAAAAAGCCACCCAGGCTGTTCTGTGTGGTCTGCATCCTGTGCCTGACCATAATGGCCCTTATATGGACAGGCATGGAACCTTCCCCATTGTGGGGATGGGCCATCTTTCTCCTGGGGATATCCATGATCGCTCCATCATTGAACCCGGTATCCGACTCAGCACCATCATCCGGCACGCACCTCGCTCTTGCAGGGTTGGTTGTCCTGATCTTCACGGCATCCCTTGGACCCTTTGTATCATATCTCCCCGACCTTGGTTTCATCCCTGTAATCATATTCGCTGCAGGACTGAGTTACCGGACGCCTGTATTGAGAAAAGACCTCTTTGCGTATATGGCACTCGCACTGGTCATGGTACCTATACTGGATGATCTGATCATTGCAATATCCTTCAGGGAAGAGATATTTAAGGTATCCACCCTTGAATGGCTTTATTCAAAGGGCAGTCTCATATTAATATCTCTGTTCTTCGGCTCGGTCATAACCACGCTCAGCCTCAGGAGATTCGGCCGGTCCGCCAGGGCAAGCATTTTCTCCCTGACCTGCATAATCTTTGTCACCTATGTCTTGGGAGAACTCCTGCAGGCAATCCTTCCCCAGCACATGGGACAACAGATCCTTGCCATCAATACACCCTGGTTTGCAATGCTTCCCGGGCTCATAGCACATCTGGTATATCAGTACACATCCAGGAAAAAGGCCTGGATACACCTGTTTTTCTATTTCCTCGGCCTCATTACAGCCCTTGCCATCTCATCGGGCATGCACCTGGTCCATACGGAAAAAACAGCGGGAGACATGGCCATATTCTTTTTTATCATCCCTGCCATCCTTTTTGTGCTTGTCTATGCCGTAATCACGCTCAAGGGATCATTGCAAAGGCAGGGGGACCCAGTAAAAAAAAGACAGCTCATTATGCTCAGCTCCGGCATGGCCATGGCCCTGGGTTTTACATGCATAGACATCATATCATGGATAACTGCGCAAGACCTCTATATGATAAACTTCCAGTTCATCCCTCTCACCATTGTAGGTCTCGGGATATTCTATCGCAATCTCTTCAGCGGCAATATCTACATAAGAAGAAGGATCGTGGCCAGATCAATAAGGCTGATCATTATAATAATATATCTGATCACGATTCCCCTGGTATTCCTCATTTTAAAAGACTACACCCCGGGATATATCTCATCTTGCATTATCCCCTACAGCATCCCTGCTCTCATATCATTTATGGTTGCATGTTTTTTGTCCCTGTTCGTCTTTGGCCTTGAGCAAAACCGGACAGAAGGCATCCTTTTTTCTCTTATGTGTTTTGTCTATGCTGCGCTGAACCTGGACATCGTGCTTGTGAATATTGTCCCTGACAAGGCCCTGGCCCTGCTTATCTCGAGGGTTGACCATTTTTTCCTTGTCCTGTTTGCACTCGGCGTCAACCTGCACCTGGCCTTTTTGG
>JAYEKR010000139.1:0-3338 GCA_034661115.1 Thermodesulfobacteriota bacterium
GTCTTGAGAGATAATTCAGGGAGATCCATCCCCATTATGACCTCGGCCAGCTTGGTGGGGATAAACGTCCGGGTGATCTGTTTTTCATCGAACCATTTGATAATATCCTCGGGCAGAATCTGACTCAATGTCGTTTCAAGGGGCACCACGCACGCCCCTGAAAGCAGATATGGCCATATTTCCCAGACTGCGGCATCAAAGGCCACCCCCGCCACCTGGCTGGCACGGTCATATTCATCAACGCCGTGGGTCTGGATATGCCAAAACACCATGTTCAGCAGGTTGGCATGGCTGATCATGGCGCCTTTCGGCCTGCCAGTGGATCCTGAGGTATAGATGACATAGGCCAAGGAATCAGCATCTACGCGCTGATCGAAATTTTCACTACTTTCCCGGGCAATCTCTGGCCAGTCTTGATCAAGAGTGACCACGTGCGATGCAGTCTCGGGCACAATTTCCAGGAGGGCCTGCTGGGTAAGCAATACCTTGGCCTGGGCATCATCAAGCAAAAAGCGAATACGCTCGCCCGGATAATCCGGATCAATGGGAACAAAGGCCCCTCCAGCCTTCCAGGTCGCCAGCTGGGCAATGATGAGCTCGGGGCCCCGCTTGGTGAGTATACCAACCCGGTCTTGTTCACCTATCCCCTTTTTGACAAGGAACTGCGCAAGTTGATTCGTCTTTTGATCGAGATCCGCATATGTGATCTCCTGATCTCCAAAGATGATCGCTGGCCGCTGGGGATATTTAGTGGCCATCTCGCCAAAGACAAGGTGCAAGTTCTTCTCAAGAGGCATGTCAAGATCAGTGGCATTGAAGGTCTCCAGAATACGCTGCCGCTGCCCTGAATCAAGGATATCAAGATCAGCCAGCAGGATATCCGGATCATGTATGACCTGCTCGACTAAACTGCGGTAATAGCCCATGATTTGTGTAATGGTTTCTGACTCAAAGAGGTCGGCATTGTACTCGAATCGGATTTTTATCCCCTGATCGGTCTCATCAGCCGTAACCACCAGGTCAAAACGCGCCATGGGATCATCTCCGGTGATCTCAGAAACGGAAAAATCACCTTGAGAGACATCTGTAAATGGGTTCGACGAGGCCTCCCTGAATTCAAACACCACATCAAAAATCGGAGAACGGCTTAAGTCCCGGACAGGATTCAGGACTTCAACCAATTTGTCGAACGGGTAATCCTGATTGGCATAGGCATCCAATGCAGTCTGCTTGACCTGATCGAGAAAGTCAGAGAAATTTGGGTTTCCCGAAAGATCAGAGCGCATCGGCAAGACATTAACAAAAAAACCGATCATGGGTTCGATATCGGCATGATTCCTGCCCGCAATTGGAGAACCTACAATAATGTCGTCTTGCCCGCTTAGTTTATGGAGCAAAATCTTGAATATGGCCAGGGTGAGTATAAACCGGGTTACATCATGATCGCGGGCAAATTCTTTGACCCTGTGCGCCAGTTCTTTATCCAGCAGGATCCTTTGGGTAGCTCCATGCTGGGTCTGTACCGCTGGTCGAGGGTGATCTATGGGCAAATTAAGTACAGACAATTCACCTGCTAACATCTCTAACCAAAAGGCCTTTTGTTTCTTGATCGCGTCGTTCTGAAAAAGGTCAGCCTGCCAGGCGGCAAAATCCTTATACTGTATGCGCAATTCAGGTGATGGAGCGGGCTTGCCTCCCAGGAAGGCCAGGTAATTACTAACCGCATCCTGAACCAGCACCCCCATTGACCAACCGTCAGCAATAATGTGGTGCATGGTGATGACAAAGGCATGTCTGGTATCTGAAAGTTTCACCACCTGGGTCCTGAACAGTGGTCCCTGCTCAAGATTGAAGGGGGTGCGCTTTTCGCTCTCAAGGATTACCTTGAGCTTTTCATCCTCATCATCCTCGTCAGAAAGATCAATTACAGGCATTTGCAGTTCCAGGGACGCTGCAATCCTCTGCACTGGTTTTTCATCTATGGTTAAAAAGGTCGTTCTTAGCGTCTCGTGCCGGTCAACTACCGCCTGAAGCGCCTTTTCTAATATGGATAGTTCCATGCTCATGTTTTCGATAAGCACCGCCCCAGGTATATTGTAGAAGGGTGAGTTGGGGACCACCTTGTCGAGAACCCACAACCGTTTTTGGGCGTTTGACAATTCATAGTATTCCTGGGCAGGCAGTCTTTCTATCGGAGGCAAGACGGCCTTGATCCCAGAGGTCTTTATCTTCTCGATCTTTCCGGCCAGTGACTCTACGGTCTGGAATTCAAAGACCGCTTTCAGGGGCAGGTCCACGCTGAATTCATTGCGTATGCGTGATACCGCCTTGGTCGCCCGCAGGGAATTGCCGCCCAGCTCAAAGAAATTATCCGTCTTTCTGATTTCATCCACGCCAAGGACTGCTCTCCATATATCCACGACCCTCTGCTCGGTCTCTGTCAGCTCGCCTCCATCAGATATATCTTTATGTATGAGACCATCGACATCATCCATGCCCACTATACTGTCAAACATTCCGGACTCATATGCCTGCCTGAGCTTAAACCGCTGAATCTTGGCGCTCGGTGTCCTTGGTATCTCAGGGACAGAGACAATGCGGCCGATCATGATCCCCATGCTGGAGACAAGCGTCTCGTTTACACGTTTGAGCATGGAGGCAAGGGCGGAACTGCTCTCTGAGCCCTTTACAAAAAGAAACACCTCTTCATTATCCTTTCCTGCCTGCCTCAGACCGGATACGGCAAACTCCCTGAAGGTCATCCCGGGCACCCGCTTGACCACATCCTCGATAT
Organism: Thermodesulfobacteriota bacterium; assembly: GCA_034661115.1. GTDB lineage: Bacteria > Desulfobacterota > Desulfomonilia > UBA1062 > UBA1062 > JAYEKR01. The sequence continues at coordinate 2,795 of JAYEKR010000139.1, forward strand.
CATGGGCATAGATATTCTGACCGTTCACAAAGATGATATCCTTTAAACGGCCGGTAATGACCAGCCTTGACCGTGTTATAAAGCCCATATCACCGGTCCTGAGCCACTCATTGCAGAACAGTTCCCGGTTTGCCTCTTCATTGTTGACATAGCCGCTTACCACTGGTGCGCCCTTAATCTGGATATGCCCGACCATATTCTCATGCAATAAATCGTCATTATCGTCCACGATCCGTATATCCACCCCTGCCACGGGATATCCTACATCCGCGATCTCTATGCTGTCTTCCACGGATTTTGTCGGCAGGGCGATCTTTTCTCCAAAGAGTACATCGCTGTCAATACAATGGAACACAGGCTCCTTGTAGGCCGGAGGACAGGTGATCTGGAGCGATGACTCCGCCATGCCATAGACAAGGGACATGGACCTTCGGTCAAACCCGTGGGGCCGGAACTTATTGATGAAATCCCTGGTTGTTGTTGCGGATATGGGTTCTGAACCATTGAGCCACGCCTTTATACAGGAGAGGTCTATCCCCTGGAT
>JAYEKR010000140.1:0-3337 GCA_034661115.1 Thermodesulfobacteriota bacterium
ATAAACAGCGATCGGTCCCCAGGTGGCCCCAGGTCCGTACTTGACGGAGTTGGTATTGGCAAAAAGGCTGCCCGGATTGTTGTACCAGGGGTTTTTCAAGAGAGACAGCAGAGAATAAAGGAGGGGATATAATGGCCTGTGATTTTGACCGCATCATCGAGCGCAGGGATACGGACAGTATAAAGTGGAACCAGGATGTGGTGGAGGTCCTTTTTAACAACCGGGATGCAATACCCATGTGGGTGGCGGATATGGATTTCGAGATAGCTAAGCCCATCCAGGATGCTATCTCGAAGAGGGCCCAACACCCTGTCTATGGGTATGCCACGCCCGGGTCCTCTGTCATAGAGGCGATTGTGGACAGGATGAAGAGGCTCTATGGCTGGGAAATAAGGCCGGAGTGGATCGTCTTTACGCCCGGGGTCGTGCCTGCCCTGTATGCCGCGGTCAGGGCATATACCCATCCTGGGGACGGGGTGGTCATGCAGTCCCCTGTGTACTATCCATTCTGGTCGGCAATAAGGGATAATGGATGCATACCTCTGGATAATGAACTTGTCCTGAAAGACAAGCATTATGAGATCGACTTTGATGACCTTGAATACAGATTCCAGAACAGTCCCTTTACTGGCATTGTTCCCCAGTCCGCCCGCGCAAAGATGATGATCCTGTGCAGCCCGCATAATCCCGGAGGAAGGGTATGGACAAGCCAGGAACTCGAAAGAATCGGGGAAATCTGCCTGAAAAACAATGCAATAATGGTATCCGACGAGATCCATTGCGACCTGATCTTCAAGGGACATACGCATACGCCCTTTGCTGCCATATCCAGGGAGTTCGAGGACAATAGTGTTGTTTTGGTCTCCCCCAGCAAGACCTTTAACCTGGCCGGCCTGGGTACCTCGGTTGCCATCATACCAGACCCGGGTCTGAAAAAGGCCTTTACAAACCAGACCAACGGCATCATGCCCATGGCCAATCCCTTTGGCCTGGCCGCACTCGAGGCCGCCTATCGTTACGGGGATGAATGGCTCGAAGAGCTCATGGCATATCTTGAAAAAAGCCTGGATTTTCTCATGGCGTATTTTGCGCAGAGGATACCCGATATCACCCCGATCAGGCCCGAGGGCACATACCTTGTATGGCTTGACTGCTCAAGGCTGGGTATGGATGATGAAACACTGAAACGGTTTTTTATGGAAAAGTGCGGCCTTGGCCTGGATAACGGGCCGATCTTTGGACCTTCAGGCAGCGGATTCCAGCGGATAAATATCGCCTGTCCGAGATCGCGGCTGGAACAGGCGCTTGAAGGAATTGAGAAGGCAATCAAAGACCTGTAAGACGAACAGGGACTATAAGTGCATGCCAGACTGCTTTTAATCATTGTCCTTTGATGCTAACAGGCAATATATGAATGACTATGAACTCATTGTGATCGGCGGAGGCGTGTCCGGCCTGATGGCCGCGGGTCAGGCCGCAGGCATGGGCGTGAAGACCCTGGTCCTTGAAAAGATGGACCGTGTATGCCTGAAGCTGGGGATTACCGGCAAAGGTCGCTGCAACCTTACAAATATCGCGGAAATCCCTGAGAGTGTTTCCCATTTTTCTCCGGACGGACGGTTTCTCTATTCCGCGTTTTCTGCTTTTTTTGTCGATGAACTCCGGGGATTCTTTTCAGGTCTTGGTGTGGAGACGATTATTGAAAGGGGAGGGCGGGTTTTTCCAAAGAGCTCCAGGGCCCTGGATGTGGTTTATGCCCTGAAGAGATGGGCGCTTGATTCCGGGGTTGAGATACAGACCATGTCAGAGGTGAAAGGCCCTGTCATGGACCAGGGGCGCATATCCGGTGTCGAGGTGTTAAACAAGAGGTCCGGGGATCAACAGGTGTTTTCATGCAGGGCCACGATCATTGCAACCGGCGGCGCGTCTTATCCCCTGACCGGATCCACCGGGGACGGATATCCCATGGCCCGGTCTGCGGGGCATTCTTGTGTCTCTGTCCGGCCTGCCCTTGTTCCTTTGGTGACGGCCGGGGATATTGCCTCCCGGCTCAATGGGCTTGGCCTGCGCAATGTCGGGCTCAAAATCTCTTTTTCGGGCGCCCCGGATGTCCATGCATTCGGGGAGATGGTATTTACTCCCTTTGGGATAAGCGGGCCCATTGTGCTGAGCCTGAGCAGGGCCGTGGTGGACGCCTTGGAAAGGGGTGAAAAACCAGTGGCCTCTATTGACCTCAAACCCGCACTGGATGCAAAGAAACTGGATGCCAGGCTTATGCGCGATCTTGCCTCGCATGGCAAAGACCCCTTTAAAAAGATGCTTTCCGGCCTTCTGCCGGGGGCCTTGATCCCTGTATGCCTGGAACAGACATCCATATCCGCACACCAGCCCCTCCACCAGGTAAATGCAGTCCAGAGAAAAAGACTCGGTGCCTGGCTAAAGGGGTTTCAGATAAAGATAACGGGTCACAGGCCCATAGACGAGGCCATTATCACGGCAGGCGGGGTGGACTTAAAAGAGATCAACCCGAGGACAATGGCCTCACGCATGGTGGACGGGCTCTTTTTCGCAGGCGAGATCCTGGACCTGGATGCAGATACAGGGGGGTATAACCTGCAGGCGGCCTTTTCAACAGGCGTGCTGGCAGGGCAAATGTCGGCCGGATATATTCAGGGTTTATGAGAACGATTGAGTGGTTGATGGATGCGGTTTTTTTGTATATTATCAGGAGAATAAATCGTTGACAAAGGAGCCGGTATGATAGACGGACTTGATCTGATCATCATTGATGATGAAAAAGAGGTATGCGATGTAATCAAGGAAACGATTGGGACCTTCTATACTTGGGGTGATATCCTGATATTTACCAGTATTGACGAGGCTTTCGAGTATTGCATGGATTGCGACACCGGCATCAAGATATTTATCCTGGATGTCTTTGTGGACCAGAGAAACGGGTTTAGTTTCCTGGACGATATTGCAGAAAAATACCCTTCGGCCAAGATGGATACGATCATGATATCGGGTAATGCGGACGCGGATGTGGTGAATATGTGCGTGGCTTCCGGCGTGAATTATCTCCTCGAAAAACCGGTCAAGCCCTATGCGCTCCAACTTGCAGTCCGATCCATCCTGGCCAAGTATCTGGACTTTGCCAAGAGACTCCTCAACGATCCATCCCTTGCCGAGAGTATATCCAGGATCTGACAGGAAATGAACTACCCCGCAGCAAGCTACGGGGTATCAAAACTTTCTAAGGGGGTAACCGTTCACGGAACGTGCTTTCCGCGTCACCCCCGCGAAGGCGGGGGTCCAGAAACGTGAATTATCTGGAACA
>JAYEKR010000141.1:0-15691 GCA_034661115.1 Thermodesulfobacteriota bacterium
TGGACAGAAAAGATATCTCCATACCCAGTCTTTTTACCCCTACCAGAATAAGCCCCATGATCAGCACATAGGCCCCTACGGCAAGCAGGGTGACGGAATGATAAACCACGTAGCGTGATACAAAGATGTTCATCTCAAAGAGCCTGTAGCGCACGGAAAAAAAGATGATCAGTAAAAACCCGCAAAGCATGATCAGGGAGGAAAGGCCCAGGACCTCGGACGATATGGTCAGGGTGCTCAGTCGGTAAATGGCATTAAGACAAAAGGAAGCCCCTATTACCACTATGCCTATGGCCGGATATCGCATAATCCTCAGGGAATTATCATTACCCGCCCTTATCATATTTTCCACAATCCACATAAAGAAAACCGCACCGCAGATAACCATAATCGACTGGATCTGCCCCATAGGTCCTGTAACCACAAGCTGGGGCAGGATCATGGTTATTGTCATGTCAGGAAAACACAGAAGAATAAACCCGAAGCAAAGGCTCAGGGACAAAGAGACACGCCTGAGCCATATCATGAACAAGTTTGCCTGCATGCTTCTGGCCTGCAGGGATACAACAAAAAAGATAACCGCGCTGACAGTGACAAGTTCAAAAAACAACGCCGCCTTGAGTACCCATAGATCTCCATCCCTGGAATAAAACAGGTAACAGATCTCCAGGACAAAGCCTCCAAGCATGACAAAGGCCGCATAAAGCCCCTGAATCGACCGTGTCCTGAAAAAAATCACAAGAAAACCAAAGAGAGCGACAAGCGCGGACAGGGCAAAGATACCGGCCTCCATTGCCTATCCTCTAAACCTGGAACCGCCGAGCCGCTCCGAGGCCTCAATCCCGGCATCCCTGACAAGGTCACGAAATTCATCGTACCTGGGCATAACCGTATCGCGTGACCCGGATATGCCGATGGAATACCGGACCTCACCCCTGTTATCCCATATCGGGGCGGCAAAACAGATGATGCCGGGCTTATATTCCTCATTGTCCACTGAGACACCCTCTTTTTTGACCTTTTCAATCTCCCTTATCAAGATTCTGGCCGAACAAAGGGTATTTACGGTATATCGCTTCAGGTCCATACTGGAAACAAGGTCGTCCAGGGCCTGGTCTCCCAGGGATGAGATCAGGCTCCTGCCAAGGGCGGTAAAACCGGCCGGTTCCCTGGTGCCGACCGGGATATGTACCGTCATACTGCTGCGCGGCTGTTCAACCGCGATAAAGACTACCTCATCCCTGTCAAGGATACCCATATGGGTATCCTGCAGGGTAGCAGCGCACACCTTTTTCATGATCGGACGTATCACACCTTCGATCCTTGACTGTTCGCCAAATGCCCCTGATAACTCCATGACCTTGTATCCCAGGCTGTATCTTTTGGTCTGTGTATCTTTCAATACAAAACCATTGAGGATGAGCGTATCAATCAGCCGAAATACAGAGGAACGATCCATGCTGAAATTCCCGGCAATATCACTAAGCGAGAGCGGGCCCTGCGCCTTACCAATGACCTGCAATATCTTGAGACCACGGTCAAGTGATTGTATAATGCCAGTCTTCATTCAAAGCCTTTCAATACATTTATTGTGTATTATACAATTACGTTCTCTGATTACCCTGTGTCAAGAATATTCAAGCCTGCATTATCCAGGTTAGGCAGACAAAGAGGGGACCAGGATAAAGATAAATGGGACGTTTTTTATTTTTCCTACCAATATAAATGTTCTGATTTCCAAGACCAATATTGGTCAACGATTACAGGTTTTTTACAAGCCTTCCTCTATAATACCGCAGAGGATGTGGATGATAAGGATGTGGGCCTCCTGAATCCGCGGTGTCGAGCCGGACGGGACAGCGATGAGGTGATCCACCATGGTCTCCATACGCCCGTGCTCTCCTGTAAGCCCGATCGTGGTAATGCCCATGGACGACGCCTCTGAAATGGCCCGGACGATATTTTTTGAGTTTCCGCTTGTGGAGATACCGAAAAAGCAATCACCCTTTTTGCCAAAGGCACTGACCTGCTTGGAAAATATCTCGTCAAAGGAATAATCATTGGCCACGGCCGTGATTATCGAGGTATCCGTTGTCAGGGCCATACCGGCAATGGGCCGCCTTTCCCTGAGAAAACGGTTTACCAGCTCTGCCGCGAAATGCTGGGCATCCCCTGCCGAGCCTCCGTTTCCGGCAAACATGACCTTGCCGCCCGTGTTTATACATTCCAGCATGACATCTGATACCCTGGAGATTGCCCCGATAATACCACCAAGTCTCTGGTGTACCTCTATACTCTCGTTGATAATAGAATGTATGTCATCCATATCCATCCCCTTAACACCTGAGTCTATATGAAAAAGACAAAAGGTTCAAGGAAAAGAGCATTGGCATAATATCTCAAAAAACCAGGATACAACAAAAGGCGTAGCCGTTCACGGCTTGAATTTGGAAATGTAGCCGTTCACGGCTTGAAATTGGAAATTGGAAATTAGAAATTGGGGAGACAGGAAAAAGTTTTATCTATAGTAGCCGTTCACTTGAAGAAACCAAATCATGGTTGCGAAAAATTATCAGAAGAAAATCTTTATCTGAGTCAAGAGCAATAGAATACAAAGCAATAGTTGAAAAACTCGGGCCAAAATTGAATGCGTTCGTCAACAGTACAAAAGCATAAAGACCAAACTTCCAATTTCCAATTTCAACGTTCCGTAAATGATTACCAAAAGGCCTGCGCCTAAATTCCTGTTCGGGGATTACCCGTAAAATTTTTACTTTAAACGCGAAAATGGCCGTCGGTGTGGGAAAAATCCATACAGAAGTCTTTTTTATGGAACTGGAAGATATGCAAGAGAGCCTTATTGTATTCTTCAGGGGAAAAACAGGGACGAAACCCGTGGTCTGTACTTTCATAGAGAGAAAGCCATTCCCTCTCATCTGCAACCTTGTCTGAAAAACCTGTTTCCCCGATATATGTATTGATTTGCCTTGTGTGTATCCGGTTGAATATTTGGCTTACAGCCTTGATAAAATTTTTCATTGTCTTTTCCCTCATGTAATTGTCTTGTTCGAACAATATTCTTATCGGTCTCTCCCAACGAATCTTTAGATACCACCCTCCGAAATATGGTGCCACCGGAAGGCCTAAAGAATACATGCAGTTTTACCGATAGGAAAAAGAATATGAAAGGAACGATTAAAGAACTTCTAAAGGCGCCAGGCGTACAGGGATATGTGATCATCCGGCCCAAGGGTATTCAAATTAAACTGCCGGCAAAATATCGGGTTACAGATGCAAAAAAACGTTTGAGAAATTTTTATGACGGCCTCATGGACAGGGACGACCTTCCAGGAAACATTCTTGAACTTTACACGGATAATATGGTAATTGTATCCTGCATCTCCCGAAATACCATGCTGATGGTCTTCTCGAGCCGGACAACAAACATGGCAATACTCCGGATGACCGGCAAACTTGTTCTGGCAAATATAATCAAGGAGAAAGACAAATGAACCAGGAAATTCTCGGGGAACTGGAAAATACCAGGTGCCCGGAGATAATCAAGATACTGTCCATTGGAAAACGCACTGGCAGGCTCTGCCTTACCAACGGCGCAGAAACCGCCAACATCTATTTCCAGGAAGGCCAGATAAATCATGCCCAGTGCGGTGCCTTTCATGGTGAAAAGGCTATCCATGAATCCGCAATATGGGGCTCGGGTGAATACCGGTTTTATGTCGACGATACCCCGGACATGCTCACTGTCAACCACTCGGTGGATGAGATCCTCGCGGAATCGGCCAAGCAGATACGCCAGATGGAGCGTATCACATCATTGATACCTTCGAATTCAATGGTGTATGAGCTGGAACCGGAGTTCAAGGACAGGGAGATAACCATAAAATCCATCCAGTGGAAGGTTCTTGTCCATATAGACGGGAAACGGTCCATAGCAGACATCGGCCAGATCATAGGGCTGGGTGTCTCTGACGCCATGAAGGTATTCTACACTATCATACGACTCGGACTCATCAAAGAGGCTTCCGAGACGAGAGCTGAAAAGACAGACGTGAGCATTGAACTGCCTGACACGCCCTTTGTATCATCCATCAAGGATGCATTGACAAGGGCAATGGGCCCGATTGCGCCCTTTATCATCATTGAAACCGCTCATGATATGGACCTGGACCTGCTCAACGACAATATGGATTCCAGGGCATCTCTTATTGAAACTCTTTCAAGCCGGATCCCGGGTGAATCGCTCTCCCTGAATTTCCTTGACACCATGACGGACTGGCTGAACACAGGGATGGACAATCAATGAATCTGAAAATATTCACGGCCATATCTGTAACCGGCCTGGCAATCCTGCTTATCGCGACCTTTATTCTCAATACACAACTGTGCAGGATACAAGAGATAGACATGGGTCCGCTTGTTTCAGACATGTATAATGAAAATGCCGCGATCATGTTGTGGGCAATGAACAATATGGACACAGGCAAACCGGGCAAAATGCAGATCCCCGAATCATGGGCAGACATCATGTCCATTGACAATGAGACCCTTTGCATCCATTCTTCCACTACACAGGACAATAACGGCCGATTCATGTACGAATTGCCCGGCCTGCTTGACCAGGGGCAGATGATAATAGATGCCATAAAGACCGGCAAACCCTCACACAGAGATACAGGCAAATATATGGTGGCCATCCTTCCCGGTCCCGGCAATACCTCCCTTGTCGGACTCAAGGACAAGGCATGGGAAAAAAAGATCGTATCCACCCGGGAATCCGGCATCAAGACCGACACCTCTCAACTTCAGCTGTATATCTTCACCTTTCTTGGTGCCGGGGTCTGCGTGGTCATCCTCCTTGCCCTTGTCATATCCACATGGGTCACCAGAACCATGTCAAAGGTCCTGGGCTCATTCGAGGCACTGAGCCTGGGCGATCTCGATACCATGCCCCCAAAGGCAAAAGGAAAGGAGATGTCCTCTTTCCTGGATTCATTCCTGCGGATCAAGACCTCGCTGAGCATCGGCCTGAAAAAACTGGGAGAAAGATAAGATGCCCAAGCAGATCCTGATCGTAGACGATGAGGAGACCCTGGTCTGGTCCCTTGCCAAATCCCTTTCCAGAGACCGCGAGATATACGATGTCACCACGGCCAAAGATGGAGAATCAGCCCTTGAACTCCTGAGATCAAGCACCTTTGACCTTGTCGTGCTCGATATCCGGCTGCCCGGGATCAATGGTCTTGACGTCCTCCTTCAGATAAAAGAAAAAAGACCCGCCACAAAGGTCATAATCATGACCGCCTATGGATCCAGGGAAACAAAGGAAAGGGCCAAGGCAAGGGGATCCCTGTTTTATATCGAGAAACCCTTTGAGATAGACAAGATCAGGGAACTCATACTCAAGGCACTTAAAGAAGACACGAACAAGGGCTTCAAGGGCAGCATGTCCGGCCTGCTGCTCCCGGATCTCATCCAGATGAACTGCCTGAGCCAGGTCACCACTGCCTTGTATATCACCAGGGCAGACAGGGAGGCGGTAATCTATTTTGAAGACGGACAGATCACCCATGCCCATGTCGGAAGCCTGGATGGTGAAGATGCCCTGTTTACCATCCTGTCATGGCAGAACGGAGACTTCCGCTTTGTAGGCGCAGAAAAGGCACCCAGGCAGACAATCCAGTCCAACTGGGAATATCTCATGGTCGAGGGTACGCGCAAGGCAGATGAGATGAGCGTTGACCTGGAAAAGGGGGTAATTGATGACACGGATCTTGCGCCCATTGACCAAAGATCCCGCATGCTCATGAAAAACCTCTCGTCCTTAAACGAATGCACTGGGATTGCCCTGATCTCCCCGGAGGGCGAGATACTGCATCAGCACGGTAATATATCAAACAATCTCGACCTCGACTACCTCAGCCGATTTTTCATGAACCTCACTGAAAGCCTGGGCGATATCATACCATCGACCCCACAGAAGGTCTCTTTTATCAGGCAGGATCATCTTGTGCTTATCTATCCCTTTAAGATCTATATCCTCATCCTTGAATTCAACCGTTCCACCCTGTCACAGGAAAGGATATCCAGCATCGAGGGATTCATCTCCAGGCACTAGATAGCGACGGTCTAAGGCACAAAGGTCAAGACCGGCTGCATCCAAAATGATCTGCTGCATTTTCAGGGTGTCCTGATACAATCTTTCTATATGTTCGAGCCTCTGCCTTGAGACACCATATCTCTTTACCAGGTCATCAAACCTTAACTCCAGGGACACCACCTCATCATGCCTTACCCTCTTGTCTGCGTAATTAACCACCATGGCCTCGTTCAGGTCAAACGACCCCAGGCGTACATGCCGGCCAATAATCGCCCCCACACGCGGATATCCCTGCCCCTCAAGCAGGCGCTGCCCCATGAGGGCATGGTCGCCGCCATTGTTAACAGATTCCATCTTGCTGATATCATGGAGCATTGCAGCTGCATCCACCAGGCTCCGGTCAATCCGGCAACCCCTGTTCTCCAATGCAAATGCGATCCCGGACGCCACATGCCTGACCATCCGGCAATGGCGTATTATATGCTCCGGCACCCCCTGTTCTTTAATAATCCGGTTTATTGTCTTTTCGTCCATCATCTTATCCGTCCTCGTCCATGCTGAAATTAGAATGCACCACATCCCCCATGCCCAGGAGGTTTATCTTCAGGGATATGGTGGTATTGCGGGGGACGTTTTTCTCACAGGTGGTATTGTCATCCATTGTCACCTCTATCATATCCGTGGGCTCCACATATCCTGAGAGCTCAATTCCCCAACATTGTGACTTGTAGCCAATGGTCTGCTGCATATACTCAAAACGTCGCTTCATCCGGTCATCCGGTGCATCGTAATCATATTGCGCCCCGATCCCCAGATAAAACCCGCTGAACAGCTCGATCCTGGCGCTGCCGGATATGGAACGTGTGTCGGATGAACGGTTATATTCCATATCCAAATTCAGTTCGTCCCCCCTCGGGTCTTTGAATTTAAGGCTGGTCGAGTTTTCATGGGTGGCATATGGGTGCAGAGAAGCTCTACCAAAGGTATTCGTATGTTCCAGGGATATCCAGTCTGCCGGATCAATGCGCAGGGTTGCAGCTGCCATGCCCCACTCTTTGGTCAGGTAGCTGTAGGTCCGGCTCAGACTCAACTGGGCCATGGCATTCCCCTGGGAATTCCGGATATAGTTCGAGACACAAAGGTTCATATCAAAGGTCTTGTTCCAGTCATCCTCTGAAAGCAGCTCAGGGAAGGCATCCCGCTGATGAGACGGGTCAGAGGTATCATAATTCGACCCCATGCGCGAAAATCGGGTCCAGGAAACCAGCGGCACAATCTGGTGATAAAGCCCGTGATAAAACCGGGAACTGTAAAGCGTGTTTGTTAGAGAGACCCCTCTTTTCTGCCACACCTCACTGTAGACATCCTTTGGAAAGGGACTGTCCTTCCACTCATTGTCAGCGGTATCAAGGTACTCCATGTTCGAGGTAAGATAGATATCCCGGTGCATGTATTTTATATATGGCCGCAGAGTCACATAGGGATTCCACCCAAAGGGCCACGAGACCTCACAATCACCGTAATCCCTCAAACCCTTTACCCAGTCCGATGAATAGAGCCTCACTGAACTCAGCTGAGAGGATACCTTTAACGGGGTAAAGGGGATTGTTTTTTGAGACATCCTTGCCTGGAGTTTTGGGACCTGCTGAATGGTCTTTCCATCTTCAGTCGTCAGGTCCTGATCCCATCGCCCGGATATATTGGCAGTAAACCCTCCAGAGGAATGCGTCCACTGCATGCGGGATATGAGATCATCCAGTTCATCCGTATTCTGGGTCTCCCACTGTTCATCTCCCTGCCCCTCGTAAAATACACCGATGTCGCGAAAATAATCATCGCTGTTTACAAGGTTGATATCCCAGGCAAGCCCCCCTCCCCGATGCTTTGCCTTGAAAAACCATCTCTTGTCAGGGCGAGCATCAAGGATTCCTCCCTCCATTGCATCTTCTGAGCGTTTATCACGAAGTGCCTCTATATAGACCAGACCCCTTGTATCGTGATCCAGACAATAGCGCAGCTGGGCAGAGATAAGGGTCCCCCTGTCTGAAAGAAATACCGGAGTAATGGTCAGGTCAGATGAGCGTCCCAGCACCATATATACAGGAAGACCGAAAAAATATCCCCTGTCCGTAGAATGTCCCATAAAGGGAAAGAGCAGTCCGGACTGTCTCCTGAGCTTTGCGGGATATACAAGAACAGGCATATACATCACTGGTATGTCATGCACACGGAACATGACATGGCGCGCACTTGCATACCCCTCAAGAGGCACCCGCAAATGGGCCGCGGAAAAAGACCATGCAGGAGGGTCAGCCAGGCAGGGGGTGTAATGGACATTTTTGCCGAGATAAAACGCATCGCCCTGCCTCTTCAAGGACTCGCCGGAAAGCCTCATGGGCTCGGAATATACCACAATGGATCCATCTTCTATATCTGAATCCCCAGTAATAACATTATAGTACAGGCTTCCCCCCTTGAGTTTGGCGTCTTTTTCACTAAGGATACAATCGCCTAAAGCCCATATATCCTCCAGCGCCGTATCATAGATCACGTGATCTGCCCTGAGTTCAGCGTCTCTGGCTTTTATTATGACATTACCGTCCGCCTTGATCAGGGTCCCTGTCTTTTCCACACTTGCCGCCTCGATATCCAGCATCTGCGCACAGACAGCCCGGGGTAAAAAAACAAGCATTGCAATACAAAGGATCAGCCTCGAGATATGAGCGATTCCCGCACCTCCCCCACGCTGTAAAACGATCCGGTTATAACCACGTTTTTCCCCTGCCCGAGGGCCTTATCAAGCCCCTGCCTGATACCTGCACATTGGACAACATTCGGGATATTAAGACATTCCTTGATTTCTTTATCCCCCCATGACCTTGGGGCTGCTACCGGCGCGATATACACGGGCGCGCATACACGAGAGATGATCTCAATCATCTTTACATAGTCCTTGTCCCTCAGGATGCCCAGCACGGCCGCGCCATGAAAACCCATCTGACTGAGGTCCTCTGCCAGGTTTGACATGGATGCTGGGTTATGCGCCACATCCATAATGATATGGTCGCCTGCCTTTTCCATGCGTCCGGGAAGAAAGGCCGTCCCCAGGGCATGGTTTATTTCTTCCGGGGTCAGGGTGATCCCCAGGACACGGATCCCCTCAAGGGCAAGGGCGGCATTGCCTGCCTGGGCTGACCCCTGGATGCCGGTATGTATATCCGTGAATTGCCCCACCTCATGCAGTATAGCCCCGATCTCATGGCAATGATCCCTGATGACCTCCAGGGCGCTGCCTGACGCTGTTGTTACACAATCCCTGCCAGGCCTGGCAATGGCGGCCTTTTCCCGTGCGATAAGCCCCACACTGTCCCCCAGAAATCTTGTATGGTCAAGGGAAATATCCGTGATAAGGCAAAGGATCGGGTCCATCACATTGGCTGCATCCAGCCTGCCTCCAAGCCCGATCTCAAAGATACCCGTATCCACCCCCTTATGCGCGAACACAAGGGCAGACAGGACTACACACCACTCGAAATAGGTCAGGTCCAGGTGAGACACCCTTTCACAGGCATGCATCTTTATCCTGGAAAGCTCATCTGCATCCACCTCATTACCACAGACCCTGAAACGCTCTGAGAACCGGCTCACATGCGGAGATATATTGACGCCTACCCTCATGCCCGCGGCCATGAAAAGCCTTTCAAGATAGATACAGGTTGAACCTTTGCCGTTGGTGCCGGCGACCAGGATATGCCTGAACGCATTCTCGGGGTTGCCAAGCAGGTCGAGCGCAGTCCTTACACGTTCAAGCCCCATGACCCAGAGGTCAGGGTCATGGCCGCAAAGTACCTTATTATCTATAAGATGTGTACTGGGATTATTCATACGCACCACTTCTACGCAATTATTGGATCTTATCGCAAGGGCGCATTGAACCATTCAAGGATGTATGCAAGGGTGTTTTTAAGGTTATGGCGATGGACAACGGCATCCAGAAACCCCTTTTCCAGAAGCCTTGATGCCCCCTGAAAGTCAGATGGAAGACTATCACCAATAATGGAACCGATCACCCTGGGGCCGGCAAAACCAATGCGTGCCCCTGGTTCGGCAATCATTACATCGGCCAGGCCTGCAAAACTGGCGGTGACGCCTCCCATGGTAGGATCGGTAAACACGGTTATCATGGGCACATCCATCATTGTATTGCGGGCATGGACGGTCCTGATCATCTGCAAGAGTCCTGATGTCCCCTCCTGCACCCTCACACCGCCAGAGGCACAAAAGACAAGGAAGGGTAAAGCCGCCTTCTGCGCATGCCGCATAAGTGTGATTATGGCCCCTGCCATGGCCACACCCATTGATCCCCCCTTGTTCGCGAAATCCATCACGCCGACAATACAGTCCATGGATGATATCCCTGCCCTTGCAGCAATAATGCCACTATTGTCTCCCCGGCCAGAATCAAGGGCAATCTCAGAAAAACCATCCGGATCGCATATCATCTCCATACGCTGGCGTGCATTGATTCGGAAATGAAATCCACAGTGGGGGCAGACCCAGAGCTCCTCTTCCAGCCTGGTGGTAATGATGATCTCGGAACACGAGGGACATTCTGTCCACCGTCCGTCTTTTTTGGCAACATCCAGGATATCACTCAAACCTCAAAGACCTCCCCGCCGGTCACATATCCCACACCCTCAGGAAGGTCGTCTATCACCTCTTTGAGATATTGCGGCTTGATATGACATGCAATAACCCCGGGGAATCCATCCATCCGGCCATGCAGCCCCTTTCTTATCATTGACGGGGTCAGGTGATGCGAGGCCCTGGCAATTTCTTCCTGTGCGTCAGGGAAAGATGCCTCGACAAAAAACAGCGCCGCCTTGCTTCCCATGGAATGGGCAAGGTCAAAAAGATCACGGCTGTATGCGGTATCGCCGCTGAAGAGCACCTGACTGGGCCCCTGAGAAAGGAGAAACCCCACTGAACCAAGACTGTGTTCAACTGGCACAACCCTGACATGGATATCCCCTATATCAAATTCAGGACCGGTAAACGCCTCAAAATGCAAAAGGTCCCTGGAGATATCCAGACCCTCCATGTCCGGCCATACCATATTGTTGAATATATGTTCCCTGAGGATATCAATGGTGTCCCGGCTTGCCCATACCGTAATACCATGCACCCGGTCCGTGGAAAAAACGCTCTCCAGGATAAAGGGCAATTCCTTTATATGGTCGATATGGGCATGGGTTAAAAGGATGTGTCTTATTCCAAAGAGCGCTTCGGGATCAAGCACAGATGCGGCAGAGCCTGCATCAACAAGCACCTCCTGGTTTACCAGCATACTGGTGGTATTATACCCTTTCATCATCGATCCGCTGCAACCAAGAACCTCTATCTTCATATTTCCACCAATCCCTGTTTCCCCATACCCCGAACTGCCTGTCTTTCATCTGATCGGATATATCAATGTCAAACTAAAGGGTTTTTCCCTTCCAGGTCAAGGCCCGCCACACTGACTGTCCGCCCTGGAAAAACGCTGCCCACATGGACACCCGGAGGCTGCGAAAAACGCAGTAACAAGGCAATGCCCGGCCTTGATTCGTCACTAAGGTATCTTGAATCGGCCAACACCCTTTGTTTCAGCGGCGTTCATTTTCTTTGCTATGCCGCTCACCTCCTGTGCCCGTGACCTCGGACACACCAAAATGGCATCGTCGCCCTCCACCACCACGGTATCCTCCATGCCGAGGAGGACAACCCTCTTGCCACCGGCCCATACAACATTGTTTCCGGAGTCCTCAAAAACAACATCCCCATTAAAGGCATTGTTGTTGCTGTCGGCCTCAAGGACCTTGCCAAGTGCATCCCATGAACCTATATCGTTCCACCCTATATCCACCGGGATCACAACCGCATTATCGGCCTTTTCCATGATGGCGTAATCCACGGATATGGCTTTTGTGTGTGAATAAAAATACTCTAGCACCTCATTCGGGTCACTGTATCTTTGCCAGGCATCCATCAGGGTCTTATGCATCACCGGCATGTCTCGCTCAAATGCCTTGAGAATGGCATCTACCCGCCACACAAACATGCCGGCATTCCACAGGCAACCTTTATCCACATAGGTCTTGGCAGAAGCGATGTCGGGCTTTTCAATAAAACGCTGTACCCTTTGCACCTTCAGCCCGGAATGATCTCCTGGGTCGTGCCAGACAATCTCTCCTGGCTCGATGTATCCATATCCTGTCTCCGGATGAGAGGGTACAATACCAAGGGTCAGCAGGTGGTGCGGGTTTTTTTCAAGAAACCCGATAGCTACATCCAGTCCCCGGCGAAATGCGCCTGTATCCGCAATCATGTGGTCAGAGGGAAACACCGCCATGATGCCGTCTTTGTCCTGACGGGCCACAAGGGATGCAGCAAAGGCGATACACGGTGCTGTATTGCGGCCAAACGGCTCTGCAATGATATTCTTCCCGGGCAGTTCCGGCAGGCCAATGGCCACCTGATTTGCAATTTCAATCCCGGTCATCACCCATATCTTTTCAAAGGGGGCAAACCCATGCAGCCTCTCCAAGGTCTGCCTGACAAGGCTGCCCCTGCCATCAAAACCAATAAGCTGTTTGGGACGCCCCGGGTTTGAAAGGGGCCAGAGTCTCTCTCCCTTTCCTCCCGCCATAATCATGATATATAATGACATATTTTTCCTTTCTGTAACCGTTCTTTAATACACATTATCTTTCCCTTTGTAATCCCCTCATGGATTATGTATTCATATCCCATCGGGGCAAAAAATGAAAGACAAAGAGGTCGACATCCATAACCCTTCCGGGCACATGAACAATACCCTCTCATCACGGGGTGATCCCCAGACATTATATAATCACCTGATAGATACCATCAAGGATGTCATCATGACCATGGATCTCGATGGCAATATAACCTGTATAAGCCCTTATATCGAAAAGCTTACCGGCTACACACCAGACGAGGTCATATCATCCGGACCAAAGTTGATCATAAGCCCGGAGGATATCGAAAGGGCCGTGGAGATACTCTACGAAAGACTGTCCATGCAGAACAGCAGCCAATATGAAAACATCAGGAACCAAAACATCGAGATAGAACTCAAAAAAAAAGATGGCGGCATGGTTCCGGTCGACATCCGGACAAGCTTTCTCAGAAATGATGACCACATACCTGTGGGCGTGATAGGGGTTGTGCGGGACATCACGGAACGTAAAGAAATGCTCAAGGCCCTTGAAAAGGCAAACCTGGAGCTGGAAAAACGTGTTGATGAACGCACACAGGAGCTGAAAAACAGCGAACGTCTGTACCGCCTCCTGGCGGAAAATACAAAGGATGTCATTTGCACCATAAATCTGGACATGAAATTCAGCTATATAAGTCCCTCCTGTGAAAGGCTCCTGGGATACACCCCTGAAGAGATCCGTGGCGTGAGCATGACTGACATACTGCCGCCAGCCTCCATCAAGGCCGCGCTTGAGGACCTTGATGAGGCCGTAAAGGCAGAACATACCCCTATGAAGGATGAACTGCGGGGAGGACTGATCGAGCTGGAGGCCCTGCACAGGGATGGACACCATGTGTGGATCGAGGTCAAAAGATCCTTTTTGCGAGACAAGGAAGGCAACCCGGAATTTGGACTGTGCACCATCCGGGATATCACACAAAGGAAAAAGGCACAGGATGAAAAAGAAGACCTGTACCGGCAGCTCATTGAATCACAAAAGATGGAGACAATGGGACGGATGGCAGGTGGCATTGCGCATGACTTCAACAACATAATTACAGCGCTCATGGGACAAAGCGACCTTCTCCTTGCAAGGTCCGGCAGCGATCCCCGGATGGCAGGTGGCCTGGAAAAAATCTCACTGGTACTGAAAAAGGCATCTGCCCTGACAAAACAGATCCTTACCTTTTCACGCGGCCAGATGATCCATGCCGTACCCCTGAACCTGGATCCTGTCATAAAAGAGACCATAGAGATAATAAAAGGGGGCATCAACAAGGATATTGCAATCGAGATCAGGCGATCCACTCCTGGCAGGCTCTGGAACATAAAGGCAGACCGCACCAACATGGAACAAATTATCATGAACCTTGTGATAAATGCGTCGGATGCCATGCAAGAAGGAGGAAGGCTCCTGATCGAGACCCGAAACAAGGTTGTGAGCGGGAAAGAGGTCTCCAATATGCCAGGATCACGTACAGGGGAATATGTGCAGCTAAGGGTCTCTGACACAGGCCGGGGAATAGACCAGGAGATCCTGCCAAAGATATTCGAACCGTTTTTTACCACCAAATCCATGTCAGGCGGGACAGGCCTAGGGCTCTCCGTTGTATATGGCATTGTATGCCAGCACAAGGGATGGATAGATGTAAAGAGTTCTCCAGACAAGGGAACTGCATTCGAAATCTACCTGCCCAGGGTGGATCTGGATGAACCCGCTCAGGCAAAGACCTCACACGACCTCCATGAGATCCGGGGTAAGGGCGAAGGGATCCTCCTGATCGAAGATCAGGAGGATGTAAGGGATCTTGCCTCTGCAGCCCTGAGACAAAACGGCTATATCGTATTCGAGGCAGCCAATGCAACCGAAGGTATCCGCATCTTCAGAGAGGAAAAAGACCTGATCAACATGCTCTTTTCATGCGTTTACCTTAAGGACAAGAGCGGTATTGACCTGGCAAAAACAATCACCAGAATAAGGCCCGACATCGCCCTGGTGTTCACAGACGGGGACAGGGAGGCAAAGACAAAGGCCGAACAGGAATACAGCCCAATAAACAACAGCGACATTGCCTTTCTGGAAAAACCCTATTCCGTATTCGAACTGTTGAATACAATAAAAAACACACTTAGAAACAACTGCGCGTGATGTCCTCAAAAGTACATCTCTGCAAAAAATCAAGACCACACATACTTGCACAAGGACAACAGATAGATTATATCTTATATATTACAGACAGGAGTTTAAACTCACAATGGACAAAGACATAATTGAGTCAATAGAGGCATCCCTGTGGTCCTTACAGGAAAACCTGGATCATACATGTAATCTTTTGAGTACAACCCTTCCAAAGATCCATATGGATCTGCAGCGAACACATTCAAAGGCATCCAGGACACTGGATCTTATAAAAACAACAGACAGTCCCGGAAAGATTGGAACCATAACAGACAAACTGAGACAGGTGTACCAAAGCGCCCTTGTTCACATAGAGGATCTCTGTGAACAGGATTCCCTTGTTCTCCATCATGCCCGGAGGGCACTTGCCCTCTTCCATCGTAAGGAGTCAGACTCCCTGAATTCGCCCGGCATGCAGGAGGCATTTGCCCTCTGTGATGCATTAAGCGAACAGATAAAACAAATAATCCCTGCAGAAAAGGCATATATCACGGACATGGATGCTTTGTTCCAGGAAAATATCTCGAGGCTGAAAGATGCACTGAACAATATCACCCTTATCTTCCGGGATCTGGCTCAGAGATGCGAAGCAACCGATCTCCCCATACATAACATCATGACATCTCTACAG
>JAYEKR010000142.1:0-15543 GCA_034661115.1 Thermodesulfobacteriota bacterium
CCCGCGAAGGCGGGGGTCCAGAAACGTGAATTATCTGGAACACTGGATTCCCGCCTTCGCGGGAATGACTGTGGTGGTGTTCCTGTTATTGTAACCGTTCACGGAACGTTGAAATTGGAAATTGGAAGTTTGGCCTTTATGCTTTTGTACTGTTGACGATCGCATTCAATTGTAACCGTTCACGGCTACTATAGATAAAACTTTTTCCTGTTTCCCCAATTTCTAATTTCCAATTTCAAGCCGTTCACGGCTACCTAAGGGGAATAGGCCTTTCGCAGCAAGCTGCGGGGAATTAAACCCTAAGAGAGATTAAACCCTAAGAGAGATTAAAAATTGATGATTCGATGTTTCTGGATTCCCGCTTTCTCCTGTCTGCGTGCTGCGCACTTCGCAGGCGGGAATGACGAAGACGAAGGGGGCGCAAGAATAGTGTGGATCCATCATCTTTTCTGCCTCCTGTACCTCCATATATACAGGCAGACAATCACGCCGATCCCGCAGACCAGGGTCAGTGTGGCGTGTCTGGAGTATTGCCTGACCATATCCATATTGTTACCAACCGTGAACCCGATCCAGGCCAGAATGCCAACCCATATCGCGGCCCCCATGGCAGTATAGATGCTGAATTTTACCAGGCTCATCCTTGCCAGGCCTGCAGGAAAGGATATGTATTGCCGTATCCCGGGGACCATGCGCGTGGTGAAAATGCTGATCTCACCATGGGTGAAAAAGAACGCGTCCATTTTTGCAAGGCGGTGTTCAGACAGAAAGATATATCGGCCATATTTTGTCAGCAGGGGCCTCCCTATGAACAGGGCAATGAAATAATTGAATAGTGCGCCCATAAGACTGCCCATGATCCCCATGATGATGACCATGTACAGGTCCATGTCACCCCTGGATGCAAGGTACCCGGCGGGCGGTATAACCACCTCGCTGGGAAAGGGAAAAAAGGAACTTTCCAGGAACATGAGGCCCACGATACCTGCATACCCAAAACGCGCGATGGTCTCCACCAGCCATGATACGATCATCTCCATACCAGGGGTCATATAGCAAGGAGATTTTTATTGCAATATCTACCCGGTTTAGGTAGGTTATAAAAAATTGTGAATAATAATACTATAATCTCCATACCGCATACAGTTATGTCCCCCTCAGGCACAGGGCCAAGGCCAAAACCAAGGAACGATGATGTGTTGCATGGAAACAATAACCCTGCCCGTATTTATGCGGTTTTTGTGGGGTTCGTATATCTGCAAAAGGCGGAATATTGAATGGATAGCGATACCTGTGTTTTAATGGTTAAATCCCTTTCTTACGGGGGAAGGGGGGTATGCAGGAGAGAAGACAATAAGGTTGTCTTTGTCCATGGGGTCATGCCCGGTGAACAGGTACGTGCACGGATCACAAAAGAACATAAGACCTATGCCGAGGCAGAACCTGTGGAGATAATAGAACCATCCCCTGAACGCAGAGCCCCTGCATGCCCGTACTTCGGCGTCTGCGGCGGGTGCGACTGGCAGCATATACCATACCAAATGCAGGTTGAATGGAAGCAGAAGATTCTCTTGGACGAGATAAAAAGAAATAATCCCCTTCCAGGCGATGTGTATCCCCTGGTTGAATCCGCAGATGAATATGGTTACCGGGGCCAGGCCCGGATGCAGCGTGCCTATGCCAGGGATCTGGTCCTTGGTTTTTTTGAGAAGGGTTCCAATAAAATTATCGATATCCCTAAATGCCCCATACTCAATCCAGGTGCAGGGAAGACCTTTGAGCGCATCAGGGAGATGCTTGAAAGATATAATATCCCCAGGCTTTATTCCATAGAGATCCTTTCCCCGGGAAATGATACTGCCCTCCGCATGAAATTAAGGGGAAGGGCGGCAAAGACGGATCTCGATGCCATGGATGCGATCTACAAACAGATGGATATTCAAGGTCTTATGGGTGTATCCTCCGGGCCTGAACCAATTACCCATGTATTCGGTACACCAAGCTGCAGCTATGAGATGCAAATTGGCGACAGGATGCTTGAGTTTATATCCCCGCCTGGCGGATTCATGCAGTCAAATATGTATATCAACCGTATCATGGCCGGGCACCTGATGGATATGGCAGGTGACTCAAAGAGGATCCTTGAGCTCTACAGCGGAGCAGGCAATTTCACCCTGCCTCTGAGTCTTAATGCCAGGGAGGTGTCTGCCATTGAACGAAATAAAGGCCTCAACAAGATGGGCAGGCTGAACGCCAAGAGAAACAGGATCGCCAATATCCGTTTTATGCGCATGGAATCAAAAACAGCGGTCCAGATGGTTTGTGATGAATCCATACACTTTGACACCATTGTCCTTGATCCGCCCCGGATCGGCGCAGCAGAGATATCCGGGAGACTGCCCAAAACCGATGCATCCAGGATCATATACATCTCATGTAATCCATCCACCCTGTCCAGGGACCTTGCAACCCTGAGAAAGGGCGGATTTACCATCAAGAACACAAGGTTCTTTGATATGTTCCCGCAGACTTATCACATAGAATCCATTACCTGTCTTGAACGTTGATGCAGTAATTTGTTTTCCCCCCTTTGTGGCTTTATGTGAGTTGTGTGATCCGTCCTTTGTTGCGATTGGCAAAACATACGGTTTTATGCAAAATATAGGGATAAACTTTTCTATATCAGGGTAATTTTTTGCCCATAAAGCATTTTTTAAGCCAACTATGGTAGATAACCATTCAATTTTTCAGGAACCCTTTATGGTCCAATCTTTGCATTGAAAATTGTAAAATTATCTATAGAGGAGGTTTTATGAAAAGAAGCAATGTATGGTTTTTGTTTATGGGCCTTGTGGCCTTTATCTTTTCCTCGGGGTTCCTTGGTTTCTGTGTGGGTCCGGACTATGATCCGTGCACCATCGAGATCGAATCCCCGGCAAACGGCACAGTTATGGCACCTGGCACACAACAGGTCACCATCGAAGGGAAGGTCATTACCGGCGAGACCGAGGCAGTCGTCCTCAAGGCACAGAACAAGTCGATTGATTTTGACAATGTGACAGGGGCATTTTCCTATACATTCATCCTTGACCAGAGCAGCATCTATTCCACCTGCACTTTTGAGGTCATTGACCAGAAGTTGATCACAAACAAGGTCAGGGTCTCCTATGCTGTGGGCGATTCATCCGAGCCGGGTGCTGCCGGCGTGGTGGATGATGCTGCCGCATTGAAGCTCAATGAGAGTTTTATGGACATGGTTGAGGTAAAGGGCGCTGCCTTCATAAATCAGTGGAAGAATGACCTCGTCTATGGATGGGATGCAGGCGATGAGGGTGACTGGGTCTATGACAAGGTCTCCCAAACCCCGGGCAGTCCCTTCTCCTCAATGGCACCCCTCTTGCCACAGAGTTTTGCTGCAGCCACATGGGGAACCATGTACATCAATCACTGGAGCTATGAGGGAGATCCGGACCAGAGGGGCTATGTCAACCTTGGTAATATCACCATGGCGATCGATATCCAGCCGGACAACTCCATTGGTGTGGATGTGACCATAAGTGCCCAGGACTGGGTGAACCCCAGAGGGGGCTCGAACAGGGCGCTCTTTGTCCAGGGATATCATGATGACGGGGCTTCCAATCCGCATTTCACCCTGATGGCAAATTCCGTGTACATAGACGATGCAGCGCTTGAGCTGACAGAAAATGCCGATGGCATGATTGTGGCCAGCCTTGACATGACTGGCGCAGATGTCAATCTTGACGGGGTTGACACCGAGTATGGTATATTCAGCTTCCCTGCATGGCTTACCGAATGGATCATAGACCTGGTTGTTGATGATCTTGTCGGCAGTCTCGCCATGGACATCCCCATCATCAATGTGAATGAGTTGGCCGGTAATATCGAGGGCGTAACTATCTCTGGCTGGCCCATGGATGCAAGCATATTCACCTCTACGGAAAATGACATGAATATCGCACTGGGCCTTTCAGCGGTATGCAATGACCCTGTCTATCCTGGACTGGATGCCTTTTATTCCACACCGGATGATGGTCTGCCGGAGATCTCCTTTGAGGACAGTGAAAATACCATTATCAGTGTAAAAGATGATACAATAAACAATATCGCCTTTGCCTTTGTCCAGACAGGTCTTTTAAAAGACATGGACGTGACAGAATCGGTCCTCGAGGAACTGGGACAGCTGGCTGTCCTGCTCGGGATCGACGATATGCAGGCAATCGCATCCCTGGAGACACCGCCCATCTGTAACTTCTCGGGCGACCCCCTGGACAAACTCAGCTATGACGTCACTGTAGAAGCAGGGCGGTTCATCATTCCCAACCTGATAATCGATCTCTATGACGCATCTCTGCTTCCTCCGTATCCTCACAAGGCACGTATGAGTGTCGACGTGAACGCTGCGGTTCAGCTGGTTCTGAGCGCAGACCGGACCCATCTCCAGGCCAGGCTGGATACGGATAATTCGACATCTCAGATGATGATGTTGTATTCCAATTTGAGCAATGCATCTCTGCTGCCTGTGATCAGTGATAAAATCACGAATGCAGTGGTGGACAACACACTGAAAAAGATGATTGATATCGAGATACCGGCCATTGACCTGTTCGGCACCTCCATAGGCATCAGCCTGAACTCTTCAGCGCTTGTCGATAACTGCCTGGTTGCAAAGGTGCAGATAGACTGATCTGCGAGCTGAAACACAATGTAATCCTTCCCCGGCCGCGACAATCGGCCGGGGTTTTTTTTAGTTTCCATGCTTGAAATTGGAAATTAGAAATTAGAAATTGGGAAGAAATGAAACGAGTTTACGAGCTGGATGTTTACAAACTGGCAGAAGCGTTATCAGATATGGTCTGGCACGATTTTGATAAATTGAATGCGATCGTCAACAGTACAAAAGCATAAAGGCCAACGTTCCAATTTCCATTTTCAACGTTATTTCAACGTTCCGTGAACGGTTACCCCGTTTCAAACAATGACCGCTTGTTTTTTTTGATCTGGACAAGATCTTGTCTTCAACTGTATATATGAACACATGAAGATCGGAATTATCTGTAAAAAAGACAATCCTGAGGCATTCCACCTTGCCCAAAAGGTAGTAAATACGATTGAGGCAAGGGGGGTGAGTTGCCTCATGGAAGACAGCCTTGCCAAAGAGACCGGTCATGGATCTGGTAAAGATGTCTGGGCTTGTTCGGATATCATGATTGTAATAGGCGGGGACGGCACTTTGCTTCGCAGCATCAGAAAGTGTTCATCCCGGCAGACACCCATTTTGGGTGTTCACATGGGATACCTCGGATTTCTAGCAGAAACCACAGAGACAGAGATCATGGATGGCATCGATGCCGTAATACGCAAAGATTATGTGATTGATTGGAGGTCCATGTTCAATATTTCCCTGATACGGGCAGATAAATGCATGGCATCCCAGTCTGTACTGAATGATGTGGTTGTCTCAAAGGGCGCATTGGCGCGAATTTTTGATGTGGAGGTATGGACAGACTCCACCTTTATATCCTGTTACACGGCAGATGGGCTCATTGTATCCACTCCAACCGGCTCCACTGCATACAATCTTTCCGCTGATGGCCCTATTGTCCATCCAAAGGTATGCGCCGTAGTCCTGACCCCGATATGCCCGCACATGCTTGCCAACCGCAGTATTGTGCTGCCTGATTTTCATACGATTACGCTTATTATCAAGGCCACCCGGTCATCGGATCACATCTACCTGACCCTTGATGGTCAGAGGGGACATCCCCTCGAAGCAGGAGACCGGATCATTATAAAAAAAGAGGATACAATGGCGGCATTGATCCGGTTTAAAAAAAGCGATTATTTCAAGGTCTTGAGAACAAAACTCAAATGGCAGGAGAGATGATAGAGTTCTTAAAGATTTCTTCCATGGCCATTATCGATGAAATGGAGGTGGAGTTTTCAGGTGGGCTTAATTGTATTACAGGAGAAACCGGTGCTGGGAAGTCTTTGGTCATAGGGGCATTGAAGCTTCTCATGGGGTCAAAGGCAGGTAAAGAACTGGTGCGGCCGGATCGTAAAAAGGCAACGATTGAGGCGCTTTTTTGCTCTTGTGATAAAGAAATCACCCTGAAAAGAGAGATCTATCCAAGCGGAAGGAGCCGGTGTTATATAGATGGCGACCTTGCGAGTATCTCCCGGCTCTCGAGGATTGCCCCTGGCCTGATTAATATATATGGCCAGCACCAGTATCAGGATCTTCTGGATCCATCCTGGCACATGCCTATCCTGGAAGATATGGCAGGCATGAAAAGGGATTCGATAAACAGGGCGTGGAAAGACCTTCTGTATGCGAGACAACGATTGTGCGCAATGGAAAAAGAGATACAGGCCTCTGTTGATGAAAAAGAGGAGCAGGAGTTTTCTTTAAAGGAGATTCGTGACGCAGATATAAGTGAAGGCATGGAGGACAGGCTCAGACAAAGACTGGATGTGGCGCTCTCGTCGGCCGACCTGGAAAGGTCCTCGCTCGAGGCCATGGACCAGATCTATTCCGGCCCTGTATCCATGACTGACCTCTGCGCACAGACAAAAAAGATCCTGTCTTCAATGATGGACCATGACCCAGAGATTTCAGAACTGTATAAAGAGATGGCAGATATATCCGCCAGGATCGAGGGGGTCAGCCTGGACCTGAGAAAGCGTATGAACACCTATGAGAGTGATCCTGAATATATAGATGAACTCGAGGGCCGCCTGAGGCATGTGCAGGATCTCAAGGCCAAATACCGGACAGATGAACCCGGACTCCTGGATATTGCCCGGACCCTTGAAAAAAGGCTTGGGCTGATCGTTGAAGGAAAGGAACAAATTGAAGGTGCCGGGCAGGCGGTTGAGAATGCAGGAAAAACCTATGAAAATGCCATAAGGGCCTTTCTTGATGAGCGCGCCGGTTTTTCTCTGGGGCTATGCCGGCGTATCAATGCGGACCTCAAGGAAATGGGCATGTCCGGCACAAAGTTTGGTGTAAGACAGAAAAATCCAAAGGAGATGAAAAAGGCCATTGTCAATGATTGCTCACCGACAGAAAACCTTGATGGGGAATTCATGATCACCACCAATGTCGGACAGCGTATGCTTCCGCTTTCACGCATCGCCTCGGGCGGTGAACTCAGCCGCATCATGCTTGCCATCAAGGTCCAGCAGCGTGCCTTGAAAGAGACAACACAGGTCTTTGACGAGATCGACTCCGGTATAAGCGGGCAGACATCCATAATGATAGCAGAAAAGCTCCGTGATATCTCAAAACAGGCACAGACTATTGTGGTCACACACCTGCACCAGGTCGCATCCCTGGCGCAGAGGCATATCGTTGTATCAAAGACATCCGGGCATAATATCACAAGGACAGGCGTCCGTCTGGTGTATGATATGGACAGGGTTATGGAACTGGCACGCATGATGGGAGGAGTCAACCCCAGCCCCACAGTCATAAAACATGCCAGAGAACTTGTTGACATGCAGGCCTGAAACATAGGAAAGATATACCATGAACGATCCAGTCAATAATATGAACCCCGGGGCAATCTCCGGGGGGGTGATAATCAAAAAAGCAGATGTGCACATGGTGCAAACAATAAAGGACCTCATCGATCCATTTGTCCAGGACAGGGTGATTTTGCCCAAATCCCTTTACGCCCTCTACACCTCGATAAGAGATTTCCGGGTGGCATGCCAGGAGAACAAGGCTTCCATTATTGGATGTTGCGCGCTTCAGGTTTCATGGCAGGATCTGGGAGAAATTCGCACCCTTGCCGTAGACAATGCATATCAGGGAAGGGGGTTTGGCCGTAAAATGGTTGAACACTGCATTTATGAGGCAGTCGACCTGGGGCTTGACCGTTTGTTTACCTTAACTTATGTCCCTGATTTTTTTAGGGATATGGGCTTTTTCGAGGTTGATAAATCAACGCTGCCCAATAAGATATGGGCCGACTGCATACACTGCCCGTATTTCCCTGACTGCCGGGAGATCGCCATGGTTTATGAGATGGGGACACAAAAACATGGATAAACATGGCGAATTAAAGAAAATCATCAGACATACCGATATGATAAAAATGTATATACTTCATAACATGGAGTGTGACGTTCCATTTGCATTAAGGGGAAGGTATTCATGAATCCACGCTGGACCATCCTTATGATCCCAAGTGACAACAGGGGTACAAAGAGCATACATGTTCTGCCTGCAATAGTTGTGTCTGCAGTAATATTTATTGTATTTGTGTCCATTTTTTCTGTTGTAGCAGGATACCGGCTCTATACGCTCCGTTATGAGATCTCCAGCATGGACGCGATCATGGATAAGAACAAGACCCAGGCAGAACAGTTACACATCCTTTCCTCTAAGCTCAGCGCGATTGAAGGTGAGATGTCCGACCTTGTGATTTTTAACCGTCATCTTTCCCGGATTGCAGGTCAGGATATGGAAAAGACAGAGGAAATCATAGGCGTTGGCGGTTCAGAGGCAGGCTCAGGGGCCGGGAAAATCAGATCCGCGGGCAAAGGCGATGTCATGACCGACAAGATCCTTACAAGACACCTTCATTCGCACATGAAACAGATCAATGATGATATCGTCATTGAAAAAGGGGTGGCAGCCCGGCTACTTTCCAGGATTGAAAGGCAGCGTTCTCTTGCCTCACATACCCCGTCCACCTGGCCTACAAGGGGATGGATATCTTCAGATTTTGGATGGAGAAAATCCCCGTTTACCGGAAGGAGGGAATTCCATAAGGGTACGGATATCGCGGCCCGGAAAGGGACACCTGTATATGCACCGGCCGACGGCATTGTCACCTCATACGGCAGAAACGGTGGATACGGGAATCTTCTGGTTATCAATCATGGCTATGGGCTTGTATCCCGTTATGGCCATCTCAGTAAAACAAATGTTCATCCAGGTCAACAGGTGGCCAGGGGGGACAATGTGGCTTTTATAGGCAGCACCGGCCGGTCCACCGGACCCCATCTCCATTATGAGATCCTGGTGAACGGTATCCATGTCAACCCGCAAAGATATATGTTGAAATAGATACGTCTGTATTCTAGGGTTAATCAAATCGACAAATACCATAATGGTTCTATGTCCGGATAATAGCGCCGATATATGAATCGCCGGTATACAAAGGGTCGGCATATGAAGGGATAGGTTAAAACATGAACATATTCGGATGGTTAACCAAGATTGTAGGTACTAGAGACGAAAGAGAGATCAAGAAACTCCATCCTGTTCTCGAAAAAATAAATGCCCTGGAGACAAGATTCAGCAAAATGGATGACCTTGAGCTCAGCTCTGTCACCCCTGGTTTCAGGGAACGTATTGTGGACAAGGGCGAGGACCTTGACAGCGTCCTTCCTGAGGCCTTTGCCGCGGTCAGGGAGGTGGCCAAAAGGGTTTTGGACATGAGGCCCTTTGATTCCCAGATAATCGGCGGGATCATCCTGCACCAGGGAAAGATTGCAGAGATGAAGACAGGAGAGGGTAAGACCCTAGTGGCCACTATGCCCGTATACCTCAATGCCCTTTCAGGTAAAGGGGTTCATCTTGTCACGGTGAATGACTACCTGGCACGCAGAGACTCAGAATGGATGGGAAAGATATATAGTTTTCTGGGGCTTGACTGCGGGGTCGTTGTGCATGGGATGGACGATATCCAGAGAAAAGCCGCGTATGCTGCCGATATTACCTATGGGACTAATAATGAATTCGGCTTTGATTATTTAAGAGACAATATGAAGTTTTCCAGGAATGACTATGCGCAGAGGGCGTTCAACTATGTCATTGTGGATGAGGTGGACTCCATCCTTATTGATGAGGCCAGGACCCCACTTATCATATCCGGTCCGGCCGAGGATTCCACCTCGAAGTATTATGAGGCTAACGAATCCATTGTTACCCTGCTGAAAATGGAGAATTCCAAGGCACTCTACAGCCAGGATGAAAAGGCCAATACCGTGGTCCTTACAGAAGAGGGCACGGATGCCATACAGGGAATTATTGGTAAAGACAACCTGTTCGAACCAGCAGAGTTTGAAACCGTTCACCACCTCAACCAGGCGCTCAGGGCGCACATCCTCTTTACCCGTGACGTGGACTATGTGGTCAAGGACAAGGAGGTCCTTATTGTTGACGAATTTACCGGAAGGCTGATGCCTGGACGCCGGTATTCCGAGGGGCTGCACCAGGCACTTGAGGCCAAAGAATCCAAAGATGGCGTCAAGGTGGCCAATGAAAACCAGACACTCGCATCCGTAACCTTCCAGAATTATTTCAGGATGTATGACAAGCTTGCAGGCATGACCGGTACTGCGGAGACCGAGGCCATGGAATTCAAAAAGATATATGGCCTGGATGTCATGGTCATCCCCTCTAATTTGCCCATAATACGCAAGGATCATCCAGATTCCATATATAAGACCGAAAGAGAGAAATACCATGCCGTCATCTCTCAGATCATTGAATGCCATAAAAAGAATCAGCCCGTGCTTGTGGGTTCAGGTTCCATCGAAAATTCTGAAAAGGTGTCGAATTTGCTCAAAAAAAAGGGTGTTCGTCATCGTGTACTCAATGCCAAATACCATGAAAAAGAGGCAGAGATCATTGCACAGGCAGGGCGTAAAGGTGTGATCACCATTGCGACAAATATGGCTGGAAGGGGGACAGATATTGTCCTTGGCGGGAACTCCGAGTTCCTTGCCAGGCAGAAGGCAGGCGCGGATAACGAACATTACAAGGAGATCCTCGATAGATTTAAAGAGTCATGCAAAAAAGAGCACGAGGAGGTCATTGATGCAGGAGGGCTTTTTATCCTGGGAACAGAACGACATGAAAGCCGACGCATAGATAACCAGCTCAGGGGACGATCCGGACGGCAGGGTGACCCGGGCGCATCACGTTTTTGTCTCTCCCTTGAGGACAATCTTTTGCGGATCTTTGGTTCAGAACGTATATCCTCTATCATGGAGCGCCTTGGGGTTGAGGAAAATGAACCCATCGAGCACAAGTTTATTTCAAGGAGCATTGAGGGTGCGCAGAAAAAGGTTGAGGGACGCAACTTTGATATCCGCAAAAACCTCCTTGAATATGACGATGTAATGAACAAACAGAGGGAGCTTGTATATTCCCTGCGTCGGCGTATCCTGTTTGAGGAGGATACAAAAGAGCTGGTTCACGAATATATTGAAGATGTAATAACGAATATGCTGGATATCCATATCCCTGACAAGACCCCTCCTGGGGAATGGGATATGAAACCCATAGACGCATGGATGAAAAACATCTCTGATCTTGATCTCGGCTATGAACCCCAGAAATCTTCCCGGGTACAGGATCTCAAAGAGGATATAACGAAAAGACTCTATGACCTTCATGATGCACGCGAAAAGGAATTTACACCGGAAGTTATGCGCATGCTGGAGAATCAACTGCTGCTGCTCACCCTGGACAACCTTTGGAAGGATCATCTCCTGAGTATGGATCACCTCAAAGAGGGCATAGGCCTGCGCGGTTATGGACAGAAAAACCCCTTGAGGGAATATCAGAGGGAAGGGTTTGACATGTTTGTCGAGATGATCGCCCGCATGAAAGAGATGTCCATCGAACGGATATTCCGTGTCCAGATCCAGAGGCCTGAGGATGTGGAAAAGATGAGCAAAAAAGAGAGACGCCAAAATACCAGGCTCGGCCGGGGCAGGGATCAGGACAAACCTGAAACCGTGAAAAGGAAGGGTAAGAAAGTCGGCAGGAACGACCCGTGCCCCTGCGGGTCAGGAAAGAAATACAAGAATTGCTGCGGGAGGGATATGTGAATCTGCCGAAAAGTTTCTTGTTTGCATCCATTGCTGCGAGGATAAAGTCAGAAGACAAAAAACGGCTTGATATGGGGCTTGTCTATTGCCCGGATAAGGCCCTGGTTTCGGGTGTGTTCACCCAAAACCGTATAAAGGCGGCACCGGTTTTGATAGGCATGGATATCGCAGAAAAAGGGTATGTGCATGCTATCCTGGCCAACTCCGGAAATGCCAATGCCTGTACCGGGGACCAGGGTAGAAAAGATGCCATGGAACTCATGAACTCTGTTGCAGATGAACTCGGAATAGATCCCTTGACGGTTATCCCTTTGTCCACGGGCGTTATAGGTGAACCATTGCCTGTAGAACGCATGCTCAGCCAAGTCCACGACCTCAGCAAAAATCTCGGTCCGGACCCTGATGGCTTTGCCAGGGCCATCATGACCACGGACACCTGTCCAAAGGTCGTATCAAAAAACGCTGGCAGGGCAACCTTTCTGGGTATTGCAAAGGGTTCCGGCATGGTTTCACCGGATATGGCCACCACCCTTGGTATTGTGCTTACGGATGCGATTATAGATAAAAAAGAGATGGACAGGATATTGACTGGCTCAGTCGAGACCACCTTTAATGCCATCAGCATTGACGGAGATACCAGCACCAATGACACATTGCTTCTGGTATCATCCTGCAAGGT
This sequence comes from Thermodesulfobacteriota bacterium, assembly GCA_034661115.1. Classification (GTDB taxonomy): domain Bacteria; phylum Desulfobacterota; class Desulfomonilia; order UBA1062; family UBA1062; genus JAYEKR01. Next base: position 12,554 of record JAYEKR010000142.1, read on the forward strand.
TGAAGCCGATCCAAAATCCATTGAGCATACAGTGCAGCAGGTCATAAAGGATCTGGCCCTGATGGTGGTTGGTGATGGCGAGGGGGCAACAAAGCTCATACATATCACGGTGACTGGGTGCAGGGATAAAAAAGACGCAAAGACCATAGCCATGAACGTTGCGAATTCAGCGCTCGTTAAGACCGCATTCTTTGGAGAAGACCCCAACTGGGGCAGGATCATTGCAGCAATCGGATACAGCGGCGTGGATATCGACCCCATGCTGGTGGGTATCCGGATAGCCGGTACAGATATTGTCTGCAATGGAATCGTGTGCCCGGATTATAACGAAGACCATGTCCATGACAAAATAAAGGCCAGGGAAATAGCCCTCGAGATATCTGTGGGGCAAGGCCCGGGTGGTTTTGAGGCATGGACCACTGACTTGTCTTATGAGTATGTCAGGATCAACGCAGAGTATCGTTCCTAATGTGGAGTCCTTAGGTGGGATCCTTAGGTGGGGTCCTTAGGTGGGGTCCTTAGGTGGGGTCCTTTATTATCTTTTTTCATCTTTCGCGGATGGATTATGTAATTTAACATAATATACCTTATCGGACATTAGATATATTTATCCTGGCGTTTCCAGTCGGAGTTTACAGTTAAGGGGTTTATCTTTGTGACCGCAGGGTTTTTTATTTACATGCTTGCTTCGAGCGAATCCTGGATGATTGTATCCACCATGGCCTGGATTTTCTCCGGCATACCTTCGACCTTCAGATCGAGGAATCCACGAAGGATCAGGGATCGGGCCTGATCTTCGCTCAAAGAACGTGTCATGAGATAACTCAGGTCCTTATCCGAAATCCGGCCTACAGACGCCTCATGTGAAAGGTTGGTGTCCGGGTTTATGCCCTTGAGTTCCGGGATGGAATGCACATAACCCTCATCATTGAGAAGAAGCCCGCTGCATTCCATGTGTCCCATGGTTCCTTTGGATCGTCCCTCGATCATCTGCCTGGATATCACCTTTCCTCCATCTGAGACCACACGGCTTATGATTTCTCCTGTGGCCTCAATCCCATCAAGGATGACCTTTGCCCCCATGTCAAGAAAAGACCCATGAGGTGCGTAGATGATTGAGGAAAACTGTGCAGTGGCCCTGGTGCCCACAAAAGCACTCGGATAGGAAACGATCTTTTTTATCCCGTTCATGGACACATAGTTTGAGATATAGTGTCCACCTTCATCAACCCTTGCAGCACCAACTGGATACACCTCCATATCCGGCCCCCAGTTATGGAGCATGGTATAACCCAGGGTGGCATTCTTACCCACGTATGCCTCGGTAATACCTATATGTTTTCCGTTGCTGGATTGAGAAACGCCGGAACACCCATTTACCATAAAGAGTTGAGCCCCCTCTTCCAGTTCAATGATATTGTGTATGACCTGGGTTGACCCATGTAAACCAAGAAGAAAGGCCGACTGAAGGGGATCCTCTATCCTTACGTTTTCTCTGACCCGGATATAATAACCAACGGGTTTTTCTTGTGATGCCATTCGGGTAATCTCATTTTTATCCCTGTCAATAAGCCCGAAATAGAGGCTTTCTTTGACATGTGGATATATATTCAGGGCCTGATCCAGAGGTATTACTTCCACCCCTTTGACATTATTGATGGTTTCCATTATGCTTTGGTCAAGGACAAGAAAACTCGCACAACTTGGGATACTGGGGTCATATCCGATATTTTGCAGTCTTTGTTGGTCTATCATACCAGAATTCATATCTCCTCCCCGAACTTTTCGTTAAAGCATTGCACGCATTCCGAGTACCCTTTATTGCTTATCTCCTCAAATATCTCCGGTGGTGAACCAGACCCGAGTATATGGCCATCCATAAAGACATAGGCGATATCGGCCCGTATATAATTCAGGATAAGCCCTGTATGTGTTATTATGAAACCAGATCGTTTTCTTTCATTGATATGACGGTTTTTTTCAAGCAATATCTTTAATCCATCTGCAATAACCGCTATATTTTCGATATCCACACCTGACTCCGGCTCATCCAGCAGCAGCAAGGACGGCTGCTGCACCATCAGTTGCAGGATCTCGGAGCGTTTTCTTTCTCCCCCTGAAAAACCCACATTGATATCCCTTTCCATGTAGGGCTTCATCCTGAGTATCTCTGCATATTCTGCAATGGTATCGCTGTCATCGGACAAAACATCAAGCATGGTCTGGAGCCGGACACCCTTTATAGACGGAGGGTGCTGAAAGGACATACCTATCCCCTTTTTTGCCCTTTCATCGACGCCCATGCCAGTGATGTCCTCACCCCTGAACAGGATTTGGCCTGAATCGATCTTATAGCCCGGGAGCCCTGCCACGGCCCCCATAAGAGTTGACTTGCCTGACCCGTTTGGCCCAAAGATTACTGCGGTTCGGCCCTCTTCAATACTGAGATTAATACCCTTTAATATCTCTTTGCCGCCGGCGCTGACATGCAGATCTTTTATCTCCAGTAATATCATATCATTCTACCGCCTTTTCGTTCTTTCCCCGGAATTTGCTGTCGATAAGAGTCCAGGGCTTATTTCTACGTTCATACCATTGATTATCTATAGGGGGATAAGGGTATTAAAGTCAAGGAAAGCAGCCTGAAATCCGCAGTGCGCCATCAATGTGGGTCGAATGATCAACAGGTAGAGCGCGCACAATTAATGGGCAAGACTGTGGTGAAATTAGAGAGAGGAGACCGTGCAAAACAGCCATTTCCAGATGTGGACCAGGAGTCTGTCCGAAAACAGCCTTTTCATGAGATTTACACTTTTAACCAACTGATATTACTACCCCTAATCCCCTCAAAACCTGATCGGTGGGGGCGAGGTTATAATGCGCATACAGCCATCATCCCTGTCTGCCGTCAGAAACGCTGTGGGCCTTTACCCGAATTATACCCTGCCTGGACATAACCCTTGATGAAAACCTCAGGGCAATGGCACCCA
>JAYEKR010000143.1:0-3289 GCA_034661115.1 Thermodesulfobacteriota bacterium
CCCTGTACCCTTGAGGACCATCTCCTTACTGATGGCCAGGAAATCATTGGGATCAACGCAGCCTTCGGGTGGATTGACCCCGGGACCCTGAACCTTGCCCTGAAGCATCAGGATTGCGCCCATTGCCGCAGGGAGCCCTGTGCCTTCACCCAGCGCTGAGCTTTCAGATGCCATATGAAAACGGATTTCCTGCGCCTTGCCTGCCTTTTTGCCCTTGACCACGGTGGTGCAACAACCCCTCTGTGAGCCAAAATTGACCTTTTTCAGGATCTCTTCACGCCTCTTGATAAGATAGGCCATGGCAAAATCGGCCGGAGCAATCTTTGTGCCATTGACGTCGATGGGTTCCTTGTCTGCCATCCCCAAGGCGCAGAGGTCCCTGGTCATCTCATAATATTCATTGGGCAAAACCCCGCCCTTGTTTGTTACCCTGTTTAGTTTCATATACTTCGGTATGGTAACCTGCTCCGGGTGCGGGTAAGGGTACAAGGGGCATTCACCGACAATGGGAAATACAAAGGTCTGCCTGAGCGCAATGCCATCTTCTTCAAAATACTTGACATACTCTGTTTTGCCGTCCAGATACATGGGGATATCTATGGACATACAGTGAAAACGATGACCAATGACGCCCGGCCCCTCAAAGGGTTCCCCGCCGTGGGTGTGGAATATGTCCACGGACTCAGTCTCATCCAGCAGATAGTCATAGGCAAATTTGGCAAAGACATTTGTGGCCCCTGGAGAATTGCCCATGCCGATCATGGCAGTAATGCCGGCGTCCTTTGCCTTTTGATCCCATTCCAGGATCTCCAGGGTTACGTCCACATCATCGCAGATATCGATATAGTTTATGCCGGCCTCGATGACTGTACCGAGGATAGTCTTGACGGTCTTGTAGAACGGGCCGACGCAGTTCATGACCACATCGCAACCCTTGATGGCGGCCTTGATACTGGCAGCATCATTCCCGTCAAACTTTATGGCGGTAACACCGCTGCCCAGTTCTGCTGCGATCTCTTGAGCCTTTTTGATATTAAAATCACCGATAACGACCTCATCAAATGCCGGATGCCCTGCAAGGGCCCTGACCGCAACATTACCGACCGCACCGCAGCCTCCAAGGATAATAATTTTTGACATGATATTCCCCCTTATTCTGTTAGTTTAGTTTTGTTAAATTTAACTATGTTCAGATTACGACCCACTGTCAAGTGTTTTTTATAAAATGGGTTTTCATTCTTCTTTGTGAGCACCACCGCTCATACTGGTTTATATGAGTGAACTACCCCGCAGCAAGCTACGGGGTATCAAAATTTTCTAAGGGGGTAACCATTCACGGAACGTTGAACGTGGAAATTGGAAGTTTGGCCTTTATGCCTTTGTACTGTTGACGAACGCATTCAATTTTGGCCCGAGTTTTTCAACCTCGTAAACTCGTTTCATTCCTCCCCAATTTCTAATTTCTAATTTCCAATTTCAAGCCGTGAACGGCTACCTAAGGGGAATAGGCCTTTCGCAGCAAGCTGCGGGGTATTAAACCCTAAGCGAGATTAAATCATGAACCGTGAACCTGACAATCTGAGTAGTTACAAAGGTTTTAAGGTTTCATGCTTGACATGGGCGTGGACCCAAAGATAATCTTTTTAAAAAAAGAAAGGGGAACTAGATTGAAGATTGCATGCTTGGATATGGAGGGAGTACTGGTACCTGAAATATGGATAAACGTGGCAGAAAAAACCGGGATCGATTCTCTCAGGCTCACAACCAGGGACATCTCAGACTATGATGTCCTTATGAAAAAACGTATCGAGATCCTCAAAGAACACGATATAGGCCTCAAGGATATACAGTCGGTTATTGCAGAGATGGGGCCCCTTGACGGCGCAGCCGACTTTATCGAACGTCTGAAAAAGGTATTCCAGGTGGTCATACTCTCTGACACCTTTTATGAATTCGCCGCTCCACTGATAAGGCAGATGGGATACCCCATGATCCTGTGCCACCAGCTCATCGTTGACAAGAAAGACTGCATAACCGGTTATACGCTCCGGCAGAAAGACTCCAAACAACAGGCGGTCAAGGCCTTTCAGGGACTCAATTTCAAGGTGGTTGCAACAGGGGATTCATATAACGACACCACCATGCTCTCTGCTGCGGATACCGGCATACTCTTCTGCCCTCCGGAAAATGTAATACAGGAATTCCCGCAATTCAAGGTCGCCACCACCTATGATGCCTTATTTGATGCGATGATGGAATAACCATCCAAAGACACCTGGATCAAAGACAAACACCAAGACAAGCCCCTTGCAAAAAAACACCAGGGGCGCGAAAATGCCTTGCTTGTGATCCAAATGCAAAACTGAAAAGACTGTCTCCCCCCGCGAAAGCGGGGGTCCATAAAGAGGGGGAATGTGATGATTCCTTGCGACCGTCATTCCCTCATTAACAAACTGGTAATCCTCCCTTAGCACCCGACACGCTCTCCCATTTGCATAAATGGCCCGCATATGCTATGCTTTTTTCTTATACACAAACAGTTCAGGGATATTTCTCGCCTTACAAAAAAACATATTTACCCGGGGAAGGTATAACCATTCATTCAGGTATCACCCTTTCTCCAGAAAACGGCCGATACGCCGGTTATAAGGAATACAACCATGACATGGAAAAAACAGCTCAAAGAAAGCACCAGGTCTATTGATCAGCTGAAAAGACATATAGCTATGGACAAGGATGAGGAGCGGGTATTGCGTGAAGTAGTAGACGCGCACCCGATGTGCATCCCTCCCTACTACATGTCCCTGATCAATCCATCTGACCCGGATGACCCCATCCGCGCAATGTCTGTGCCCTGCATGGATGAACAGGACATCACAGGTTCCTATGATACAAGCGGAGAAGGCAAAAACACAAAGATGGAAGGACTTCAGCATAAATACAGCCAGACAGCTCTCCTCCTGGCCACAAATCAATGTGCCATGTACTGCCGCCACTGCTTCCGCAAACGCATGGTGGGCATCAAGGAGACCGAACAGCTTAAACATTATAACGAGGCCGCACAGTACATAGAAAAACACAGAGAGATCAACAATGTACTCATAACAGGAGGAGACCCCTTTGTTATGTCCACCTCCATGATCGCCGAACTCCTTGATATGATCTCGCCCATAGATCACCTGGATTTTATCCGGTTCGGCACCAGGATCCCGGTCTCCCTGCCTCAAAGAATCATTGAAGACCCATCCCTGATCGCCCTGCTGAATAGACATTCCAGGCCCGAGAGAAG
>JAYEKR010000144.1:0-3281 GCA_034661115.1 Thermodesulfobacteriota bacterium
GACATTCCACGGCCGGTTCGGCCTTTTTTGTTGTGTATTGGGCATCTTTTCAGCAACGCTCTCATCAAAACCGTTTTTCATTTCAGGAATCTCCTTTGTATATAGGAAAGATCATAATTACATATTAGTATCTTATAACCAAGCAAGACAAACATAAAACCCATTAAAAGGCAATCGGCATATCCGGAAAAATTTCGCGGATAAAGGCATCTATGTCCGATGCCCCGCGTGAGCTTGGGGCGGATTGGTGGATAGGCATGCCCATGCTCGCCGCCTCTGCGATTTTTGTGTCCTGTCTTATGATGGTTTCCATAAGGTATTTGCTGTAATGCCGTTCAAGTGCCTCTTTTGAATCAATACATATCTTGTGAGATGCATTATAGTGATTGAGGAAGATATAGATATTATCAAGCAGAAAATCAAAGTCTTCTTCAATGCCTGCAATAGTCTCAAAGAGTATCTTCAGCCCATGGTAGGACAGAAAGTCGGCCAGTACAGGGACAAAGAGTTCATTGCTGGCAAGTATCCCATTGAGGTTCAGAAGCCCGATGGCCGGAGATGCATCCATAATGATGATGTCATAGATGCCGTCCAGTGCGTTCAGGCTCTTTCTGAGCCTCAATTCCCTGGCATTTATGGATGTCAGAGCGAGTTCGGCCGGAGAGAGATTCAGGTTTGAAGGGATCAGCTTCATGTTTTTCACAGGGGTGTCGATAATGGCCGTTTTTATGTCTGTCTTTTCAATCAGCACATTATATAGGGTGATATCAAAGGAGCTGTGATTTACGCCCAGGCACTGTGTCAGGTGGCCCTGGGGGTCCAGGTCGATGAGCAGGACATTCATGCCAAGCTTGGCCAGGCGGTAGGCATAAAAGGCGGAGATGCTTGTCTTTCCAGTGCCGCCCTTGAAGTTCAGAAATATCTGTCTCTTTCTTGTTTGAGTGAGAGGACCCTTTCCAAGGAGCTGCAGGTATCTGGGTATGTCATACGGCATGTAGGTGCGGATATTGTCCACCTTCTGCGGTGCAGGCAGCTGGCCATCGGCCTCCATCCTGAGCAAAGTTGATTTGTTCAGTCCCAGCAATGAGGCAAATTCTTTGGCCGTGTATACAGGTTGTTCCATCTACCCCTCTTCCTTTATGATTTCCCACCAGCCCTGCCATTTTGCAGCAATCCATTCTTGTTCATCACCCGATGAACCCATGGGTTCACCAAAGTCCTCTCCTGTTATGCGCCTGAGGGTAAGGATGGCCTGTGTCCTTACCCGATGATCACTGTCTTCAAGCAGAGGCAGGACCGTCCCTGTATCTGTTTTCTTGCCCCAGATGGCAATGAGTTTAAGGGCGTCCCTGCGGACCAGTGGGTTTGTGTCCCGGGATGCAAGGGGAATGACCTCTTCCAGCGATGTGCAATCGCCAACCCAGGCAAGGTATCCGAGCACACGTCTTCGTACATAGGGGTCGGGATCCTTCAGCCACTGGATACCGTCTGCTTTTTCAAAACTGCCCTTTCTGAAAAGATAACGCACAGCGATTCCGCGGATTCTGGGGTCGCTGTTGTCCATGGCGGTTCTGAAGATAGATGAATAGTCCCCCTGAGCCTCATAGATTTGTTCATATATAATGCTGCTTGTCGGATGGTCTGAATGATCAAGGATTTCTGAGATAATTTTTTCCACTCCTGGCTGTTGCAACAGGGCCTTTGCGGCCAGCTGTTTTATGTTTGGATCATTATCTTTGAGATCTTCAAGGATCTGTTCTAATACGGCATCCTTCAATAGGCCCTCCATGTAGCACAAAGTATAAGGGATAACCCCTGTTATAGTCAAGATGCCAGTTTGCAGAACCCTGTTTTTTTATGTCTTTTATCAGCCTTTCATTGACACATGTTGTTTCAATGGCTATCTGTTATATCGGGTTGCACTGGTTTTTTTAGATCAATGGAGGAAGGATGAAGGTAGAAGATATTGCATCCATGTCGATACGCGGTTTTCTGGCAGAGGATGAGGGGATGAGACTTTATGAACTTGCATCTGTGGCGTCTAAGATCGGGCCCTGCCTGGAGATAGGAAGCTATTGCGGCAAGTCAACCCTGTACATGGCTTTTGGGTACCATGGCACAGGGCGTGTGGTATTCAGTGTTGATCACCACCGCGGTTCAGAGGAACAGCAACCAGGCCAGGAATATTTTGATGAGGAACTTTTTGATGAAGATACCGGTATGGTGGATACCTTCAGTACGTTCAGGCGGAATATCTCAAGGGTATCCATGGAGGATACCATTGTCCCCATCATAAGCACCTCAGGTGTACTGGCGAAAAACTGGGCCACACCTCTGGGCATGGTTTTTATTGACGGATCCCACAGCTATTCCTCTGCCTTTATGGATTATTCTGCCTGGGCGCCGCAGATCCTTCCAGGCGGTATTTTTGTGATCCACGACATCTTTTCCAATCCCTCCAAGGGAGGTCAGGCCCCTTATTATATGTATTCCAGGGCTCTTGATTCAGGCCTCTTTGCCGAACTGCCCATGGTCAATACCCTTGGTGCCTTAAGACGGCTTGATACAGGCGAGGTGCCTGAACACATTGCAGGGATAAGAGACTGGGGATAATGGGCGGGCGCAATGGATGTGACTCGAAACGGGTAGAGTCCAATAAACCGGACGACCCTCAATTTGACAAACCAAGTAGTTACGCTATATACGGGATATTCCTATATTTTGTCCATGCGATTGTTGTGTGTCCACAAAAAACGGGGCTGCCCTTGTATTGTTGATTGTTTTATGTAGCCGGAGTTCATAAGGTCTTTAAGTGTGGTACGAACGAATTCCATGTCTGCATGGGTGGTCTTTGCAATCTGTTCTGACAGGTGGCTGAAGGGATCTTCAACGAGGCCTGTACTGCCCAGTTTTTCAATGAGGTCTTCAGAGAGAAGACTGTAGATCAACCCCATGCGGGCAAAACCTTCAACCCTGAGGGCTTCATCGCCGGAACATTCACCCCTTTTGTATCTGTCTTCTACGGCTTTCCATTTTTTTTTCTGGCCCTCTTCAACCGAGGTGACAAATTCTTCAAGATTGTCCTGGCTCAGTCCTGAGGTCTTTACGACCGCACGGTTTGCGTCATATTGGCTCCAGTCTTGTGTCTGTATCTCCAGGTCGTAGTTGTCTATGTCTTCACAAACCGTTGTCCCGGGAAAGGGTGCAAGCAGGTGATACCCATATGCGATGTCGAGCTCTTTGGCGAGGTTTTCGCTGTCATTAAGGGTTTTCCAGGTTTC
>JAYEKR010000145.1:0-3258 GCA_034661115.1 Thermodesulfobacteriota bacterium
TTCACTTGAAGAAACCAAATCATGGTTGCGAAAACTCATCAGAAGAAACGTTTTATCTGAGTCAAGAGCAATAGAATACAAAGCAATAGTTGAAAAACTCGGGCCAAAATTGAATGCGTTCGTCAACCGTACAAAGGCATAAAGGCCAAACTTCCAAATTCAACGTTCCGTGAACGGTTACAATAACAGGAACACCACCACAGTCATTCCCGCGAAGGCGGGAATCCAGTGTTCCAGATAATTCACGTTTCTGGACCCCCGCCTTCGCGGGGGTGACGCGGAAAGCACGTTCCGTGAACGGTTACCCCCTTAGAAAGTTTTGATACCCCGTAGCTTGCTGCGGGGTAGTTCATTCGTCTCTTCTGTCCATACACTGTAAACTTTTTCAATGCGCATCTTCCTTCATCTCCTGTAATCTCTTCTGTCCATCTCATTGGCTATTTATCTCCCGGTGATCATCATATTATTCCCTGGTGCCGGATCCAGGCAGCCGATGATCTCTCTCCAGAGGTCGTTCATGCCCTCTGCCTTTAATGAGGAAACAGGTACTGGTGCAATTTTGCACTGGTCTTCGATGGCCTTGAGCCGTTTTTTTCGCTGGGATTGTTTAAGTTTATCCGCCTTTGTTGCCACAACAAGGGCGCGCGTGTTCAGGTCTTTCACCAGGTCCAGCATCATGAACTCTTCGGCCTTCATGTCCCTGCGTATGTCGATGAGGATCATGATCATCTTCAGGTGGGTATTCTCGTTGAAATAGTTTTTGGCCAGGGCTGACCATTGTTCCTTTACCTTTTCAGGGACCTTTGCATAGCCGTAGCCGGGCAGATCGACCATGTAAAAGGGACAGAGGTCCTTGATGTCTACAAGGAAATAGTTCACGTTCCGGGTCTTTCCGGGCTGCTTGCTCGTCCTTACCAGCCCCCTGCGCCTTAGCAGGGTATTGATCAGGGAGGATTTGCCCACATTGGAACGTCCGGCAAAGGCGATTTCTTTCATGGGCGGGAGCTTTTCATAGATGCTTCCGGCGTACGAGGTCTGTCTGATCTTTATCTTCATCTGCGTTTGTCCAGGTATTCCCCGACTCTCTGGATGCCTTTAATGATGTTTTCTTCTGAATTGGCATAGGAAAACCTCAGGTGTCCCTGTGCCTGTTGGCCGAAATCGATCCCGGGCGTGAGCCCTACACCGGTATTCTCCAGGATCTCAATGGCAAGTTTCATGGAATCCATGTCCACTCCTCTCATGTCTGTAAGCACGTAGAAGGCCCCGGTAGGCTCTATTGCCACCTTGATATTGTATTGTCCCATTGTCTCAAGCATGACCTTCCTGCGCCGTTCAAAGGTCTCTTTCATTTTTGCCGCATCTTGTGATGCATGATCTATTGCGGCAATACCTCCCCACTGCGCCGTAGATGGGGCGCAGATCATGAGGTTTTGATGCATCTTCTGCGCAATGCGCACAAGGTCTTGAGGAAGGACCGTCCACCCCAGGCGCCAGCCTGTCATGGCGTATGCCTTTGAAAACCCGTTTACCACAATGGCATTGTCTGTGTATTCAAGGATAGTGTGCTGTCCCCTGTTATAGACAAGGCCGTGATATATCTCGTCAGATATAACAGGGACTCCCAGCCCGGCTATCTCTTTCATGTGTGTTTCGTCCAAGCATACCCCTGTTGGATTGGCAGGGGAATTGATGAGTATGGCCCTGGTCTTGCGGTTGATGGCGTTTTTTACCCTTACCGGGTCCAGCTGAAAGCCCTCGTCGGCATACAGGGGTATGAACTTTGGGGTGACATCAAGGAAACGTGCGAAATTACGATAGCAGGCATAGTACGGGTCTGTCATTATGATCTCGTCGCCTGCATCCATGAGACAGGCAAAGGCCATGAGCAGCCCGGGTGACGATCCTGAGGTTATAATGATTTGTTCCGGGGACACATTTGCACCATATGTTTTTTTGTAATGGCGGGATATGGCTTCTCTGAGCGCTGGAAGGCCCATGGAATGGGTGTAATGGGTATGCCCCTCATGCATTGCTTTTGCCGCGGCTTTTTGTACACATAAAGGTGTATCGAAATCAGGTTCTCCGACCTCGAGATGGATGATATCTTTTCCAGAGGCCTCCATCTCCTTGGCCCTTTCCATGATGTCCATCACAAGGAACGCGGTTATGTCACAAGATCTCTTTGATGTTTGCATAATCGCTTTGTATCAGGGCCTTTGTCCTTATGCAATAAGGGAAGATTATTATGAGTTTCCTTCTCCTGGATCTTCCTGATCGAGTTCCTTTAATATCTCCCGGACACTGTTTTGGGTGGAGACAAGCTTTTCCCTGAGAAATTTTATCATGCTCGAGGCCTTTTTCACCGCCTCCCCCAGTTCATCCACAGGTATGTTCCCTGCGTCCATTTGTGCAACCATGTCTTCCAGATCCTTTAATGTCTCGGAATACTTTGCGTTTTTCTTCATTTTTGCTCCCTGTCCTTTACTATACTTGTAATTCTTCCCTGGTGCAGAATGGTGGTGAGGTCCTCACCTACAGACACCTCTCTGGCGTTCTTCAGTGGTTTTCCCTTATGGTCCAGGGTGATGCTGTATCCCCTTTTAAAGATGGTTTCGGGGTTTATGAGGGCAAGTGTCTTTTTGGTATGATCCATGTATTCAAAGGCATGCTCGAAGATGGCAGATGCGGATTTTTCCAGCGTCTTATTCATGTCCTGGATCTCTTTGTCCGCGTGTTCAATAATCCTTGACCATGCGATGTCCATCTTCAGGTAAAGCATATTGATGCGGGATTTGTCTTTTTCTGAAACAAGCCGGAGAGCCCCTGGCATGGTGGACCTGAGACCCTGGAGATGGTTCCCGTGTCTATTCAGTCCTTTTATTGTTGCCGCGTGCATGCGGTATGCAATATCCCTCAGCCCTGAGAACTCCTGACTGGTCATATATTGTGAACGCATGGCCAGTCGCTGGCTCAGTGCACCTGATTGTTGTTTTGCCCTTTCGAGGATATATTCACTTAAGGCGCACATCTTTGCCTGTGCCTTTTCGATTCGCTCTGACAGGTCATCGCATCTTTCCACCAGGAATTTTGCCGTATCCGTTGGTGTGACAAGGTGCCTGTTTGCGGCCATGTCCGCAACGCTCAGGTCTGTCTCGTGGCCTATGCCCGTTATCACGGGTACCCTGGCCAGGGCAATGGCCTTTGATATGCTGAGTTCATCGAAATAAAAGAGATCCGTCCTGGAGCCGCCACCTC
>JAYEKR010000146.1:0-3226 GCA_034661115.1 Thermodesulfobacteriota bacterium
GTGTTCCAGATAATTCACGTTTCTGGACCCCCGCCTTCGCGGGGGTGACGCGGAAAGCACGTTCCGTGAACGGTTACCCCCTTAGACAGTTTTGATACCCCGTAGCTTGCTGCGGGGTAGTTCATTCCCTGTTTAAGGATGTTTTTAGCAGCATTTTGATCACGATCCAAAGTAGTTCCACAGCTCGGACAGGTCCACATTCTATCTTTCAAAGTCAGATCTTGATTTATATAGTTACTCAAGTTTCGCACCCCTTAATTGTTAGTTGAGCGCATATTGCCTGGTTTATGGAGTCAATGAAAGGGGAAGAATCATCTGAACGCTTTGCCGGTTGTGTTATGCATAATATGGGACTCCTTTGTGGTGTTTTGTTTTGTTTTATCAACAACTTATATGCCACAAATGCGAGTCCCTTTCACTATTTTTTTGTCGTTTCTATTGACTTTTTCACCTGCAAACCTTCTAATAGGGGTGCGAAACTTGAGTTTATTATTTAAGGATTGCCCCTTCTCCTTTTGTTGAAACCATCAGGTATTTATGGGATAGAGAAAGAAATCTGTGTTTATCCGGAGGAAGCATGACATTATGGGAGCTGTTTTTAAAGGGTGGGCCGATGATGTGGCCCTTGCTTGCATGTTCTGTAATTGCCCTGGGCATCTTTATTGAGAGGCTCATTGCATTGAGACCTGGCCTTATCATACCGCAGGACCTGGTTGACGAGGTTGAAAGGCTTTCACGCATGCATCGCCTGGGAGACATGGAACAGCTCTTGAGAAGGAGTTCATCGCCCATCAGCCCTGTGATTCTGGTTGCAATCAGGAATGCCGGAAAAAGAAGGGAGATCATCAAAGACTATATGGAGGAGGCAGGCGCGGCAGAGGCCTATGCCATTGACCGTTATATCGATATCCTGGGGATCATTGCCACTATCTCCCCTTTGCTCGGATTGCTGGGAACCGTGTCCGGCATGATAGCATCCTTTCATGCCATAGGCGTCCAGGGCTCCCAGGGGCCCATGCTTGCCGCCGGCATCTCCGAGGCACTCATAACCACGGCCGCCGGCCTCTCCATTGCCATACCTGTCTATGTCGGATACCGTTTTCTGATGGCAAGGAGCGATTATTTGCTCCTTGAGATGGAGAAGACCTCGGCCAGGATATTGGAGTATATCAAGGGAGAGGATCATGAGATTCAGGCCTAAGAAAGACCGAAAGCAATCCGCCCTTGATATCACACCTTTGGTTGATGTCGTGTTTTTGCTCCTTATTTTTTTCATGCTTTCCTTTGGGTCGCCCATCAGCGGAAGCCAGGTGGACCTTCCTGAATCCACTACCGGCATGCCTCTGGATATGGGGTTTTCCTGTATAACCATAACAAAAGAAAAGATCATGCTGGATTCACAGGAGGCAACCCTTCCCATGCTTGTCTCCATCGACAAAGAAAATGACGTCGTGATCCTGGCGCACAGGGATGTCTCCTATTCCAGACTCATAGAGGTGCTTGATGTGCTCCGATCTTCTGACCACAGGCGTATATCCCTGGGGACAAAACCAGTGAGGAATACAGGAGATGGATAAAAATATGGGGTAACCGTTCACGGAACGTTGAAATTGGAAACTCGTTTTATTTCTCCCCAATTTCTAATTTCCAATTTCCAATTTCAAGCCGTGAGATGTCTTTGGCGTCTAAAAAAGCAGGATTGCCGCGATACAGAAATACGCGGAGACACCGAGAAGGTCTATGGTGGTTGTCACCAGCGGGGCCGATGCCACGGCAGGGTCTTTCCCAAGTTTGAAAAACAGGATCGGCAGGGCGGTGCCGACCATGGAGGCCAGGACCATGGAGTTGATGATGGAAAGGCAGACAATACTCCCCATCCTGAAATCTTCCGGGTACATGATAAAGGCAACACCCCCCAGGAGGATACCGTACAATGTCCCGAGCATGAGGCCCACACCCAGTTGTTTAAAGATGATCCGGGTCAGGTGTGTAGTCGGAACTATTCCCGTGGCCAGGCCCCTCACGACGAGGGTGACGGACTGTGCCCCCACGTTGCCCCCCATGCCCATGATGACGGGCATAAAGGCGGCAAGCCCGACCAGGCGGCTCAGGACAGGCTCGAATCCCTGAATCAAAAAGGTGGTCAGGACACCCCCTATCCAGCAGACCAGGAGCCAGGGGCTGCGGGACCATACGTTTTTGAGGATGGATGAACTCAGGAGATCCTCTTCGGCCCCTGCCATCAGGAACATATCTTCGGTTGCCTCTTCTTCCATGATGTCCATGATGTCGTCCACCGTGATCCGGCCGATAAGCATGCCATGATTGTCCACCACGGGCATGACTACGCTGTCATATTGCTTGAATACCCGGGCGACCTCCTCCTGGTCCATGTTTACGGGTATAGACATGGGTTCGACCTCCATGACCTGGGAAACCAAAGTGTCCGGTTTTGCCAGGACAAGGGAAACCAGGGGCAGGGTGCCTGCAAGGCCATTATTTTCGTCCACAACAAATACACTATGGATATCATCTATCTCAGAGTGCTGTTGCCGGATCGATGTAATGGCATGGTCAATAGTTGCATTATGAGACACGGATACAAGCTCTCTCTGCATGATCCCGCCTGCAGAGTCTTCAGGGTATTCCAGGAGGGACCTGATAAGATCGGACTCCTGGTCTCCCATTGCAGAAAGCACCCTTTCCGCCCTTGATTTGCCGAGATCGCCCACCAGGTCAGTGGCATCGTCAGAGTCCATGTCATCGACGATTTTTGCCAGGTCCTTGTCCGTGATATCGTCGAGCACATCGTCCCTGGAGTCGTCTGAAAGTTCGGATATGACCTCGGACGCGGTGTCCACATCGAGCAGCAGGAATAACTTTCCCCTTGTATCTTCGTCCAGGGTCTCAATTAATGCAGCGATTTCAACGGGCTTTAGATCATGCAGCATCTCGATGACATGAAACTCCCATCCATTCAGGATATATTTCTTGAGGACCTTCAGGTCAAATGCTCTAACTGGCATTGTTTCGGGCCTTAACTAAGCATGTGTTCCTGGTTGGTATAGATAATCTCTGCGCAGGTCAGGGGTTTATTTACAGATGCTTCCTTTGATGATTTCTGGTCTGTCTTCATACAGAACCCCAGGGTTATAATGATGGCTGCAAGAATAATCAGGACGATAACCTTGAGTGCCGGGCCTGTATTCTTTTTTCTCTGTACCAT
>JAYEKR010000147.1:0-3207 GCA_034661115.1 Thermodesulfobacteriota bacterium
CCGATTCTCCGGTTCTCCGGTCTCCGGTTTCCGGTTCTCCCGGGTCTTCGGTTATCTTTGTGATATTATGATTTTAACTCTGCGTTCCCTGCGTCTCTGCGGTGAGGCCTTTTCCGGTTTTCCGGTCTCCGGTTCTCCCGCCTCCCGCCTCCCGCCTCTCCCGGTGATTCACCCCTTGCATCGTACAATTACCTAATGTATGCCAAGGATCCGGGGGGGGTTTATGTCAGAGAGAAGACTGGTGGTCTTAGGGACCGCAAGCCAGGTGCCTACACGCACCCGGAACCAGGGCGGATACCTGCTGAGATGGGATGAACAGGGTTTTCTCTTTGACCCGGGCGAAGGTATCCAGCAGCAGATGATCCACGCGGGCCTCAGCGCGTCCGAGATAACAAAGATCTTCATCACCCACTTTCACGGGGACCACTGCCTTGGCCTGGCAGGTATTGTCCAGCGCCTGAGCCTCGACGCAGTGGAAAATACAGTCGAGGTATATTTCCCTGCATCCGGGAAGGCATTTTATGAGAGCCTGTGCAACTCCACCATCTATTATCACGGGGTAAAGCTGGAGGCGCACCCCATTGCCACAGAGGGAAAGATCTTTGAGGATGAACACCTCGAGATCACCACCCGGCCCCTTGATCACACAGTCGATACATGGGGATACCGGATCCAGGAAAAAGACACCTTTACCCTGCTGCCTCAAAGGCTCGAACGCCTGGGCATACACGGCAGAGACGCGGGCCTGCTGAAAAAACACGGCCACATAGATTCTAAAGGCCAAAGGATCACAATAGAAGAGGCGGGCGTAAAGAGAAAAGGCCAGGGCTTTGCCTTTGTCATGGACACAAGGGTCTGTAAAAATGCCTCGATACTGGCCGAAAATGCGGACATGGCCCTGATAGAATCCACCTACCTCAGCGACCGTGAGGCATCGGCATCTGCACACAAACACCTGACCGCTGCACAGGCGGCAAAGATCGCACGGGATGCGGGCGTAAAACAGCTTATACTCTCCCACTTTTCACAGATATATCCCCAGACAAAGGCATTTGAGCAGGAGGCAGGCGCGATATTCAAGGGGGCCAGGGCAGCAAAGGAGATGGATTCCATACCTGTTAAAAAGAGGCAACGGATCAGGGGGTAAACAGATAAACCGTGATTGATCAAAGAGCGGCCTTGAAAAGCCCTGTTTTAAGTGTAATAGTTTTTCAAGCCGTGAACGACTTGAAATGTGTAGCCGTGAACGGCTTGAAATTAGAAATTAGAAATTGGGGAAAAATGAATGCGTTCGTCAACAGTACAAAAGCATAAAGGCCAAATTTCCAATTTCCAATTTCCAATTTCAACGTTCCATGAATGGTTACTAGTTTTTATATATATCATTAAATATCATTACATATCATGCCAAAAATAAATATCATGCCAAGGAGAAATAAATGCGAAGTGACAGATCCAAAAAATCCTTTCAGAAGGCGCCGCACCGCAGCCTCATGAAGGCCAATGGCCTTACGGATGAAGAGATTGCAAGGCCCTTTATCGGGATTGTAAATTCGGCAAATGAGATCATCCCCGGGCACATACACCTGCACCAGGTGGTTGGCGCTGTAAAGGCAGGTGTGCGCATGGCCGGGGGCACACCCATGGAGTTTTGTGTGCCCGGTATATGCGACGGCATCGCCATGAACCACGATGGCATGCGATATTCCCTGCCATCAAGGGAGCTTATCGCGGACATGATAGAGATCGTTGCCATGGGCCATGCCTTCGATGCAATGGTGTTTGTCCCGAACTGCGACAAGATCGTACCCGGCATGCTCATGGCGTGCCTCAGACTCAATATACCATCCATAGTGATCTCCGGGGGACCCATGTTTGCAGGGAACCTTCACGGCCGTTCGGTTGACCTGATCTCTGTATTCGAGGGCATAGGGGAACTCAGGGCTGGAAAGATCACCGAAGAAGACCTCCATGACCTGGAAGAGACCGCCTGCCCGTCTGCAGGGTCTTGTTCCGGCATGTTTACTGCCAATTCCATGAACTGCCTTACCGAGGCGCTGGGTCTGGGGCTTCCGGGCAACGGCACCATCCCTGCACCCCTTTCCGCGCGTATAAGGCTGGCCAAACATGCAGGCATGCAGGTGATGGAACTCCTTGAAAGGGATATCAGGCCAAGGGCAATCGCGACAAGGCAGGCCTTTATGAATGCCATTGCCGTGGATATGGCCCTGGGGTGTTCAACCAATACCGTGCTCCATGTGCCTGCAATAGCCTATGATGGAGGTGTGGACATTGATCTGGACGCATTTGATCTGATGAGCAAAAAGGCACCGCACCTGTGCAATATGTCTCCGGGCGGGCCCTGTCACTTGGAAGACCTGGACCGTGCAGGGGGCATACAGGGCGTGATGAAACACCTGGATGACACAGGGGTACTGGACACCTCGGTCATGACCGCCACCGGCAAGACCCTGAAGGAAAACCTGGACAATGCACAGGTATATGACGATGAGATTATCAGGCCCGTCGAAAAACCCTTTCATTCGCAGGGCGGCATAGCAATCCTCAGAGGCAGCCTTGCGCCGGACGGGGCAGTGGTCAAACAGTCCGGTGTGCTCGCTGAGATGATGCAGCACACGGGAAAGGCAAGGGTCTTTGACTCGGAAGAGGCAGCGGTCGATGAAATACTTGCCGGCGGCATCAAGGCAGGCGATTGCGTGGTGATCCGGTATGAAGGCCCGAAAGGGGGCCCTGGTATGCGGGAGATGCTGACCCCGACCTCTGCCATCGCGGGCATGGGGCTTGACAGCGAGGTCGCACTTGTCACGGATGGACGTTTTTCAGGTGGAACGCGCGGCGCATGCATCGGTCACTGTTCACCGGAGGCGGCCCAAGGAGGCCCACTTGCCTTTGTAAAAGACGGAGACATGATCTCCATCGACATACCCGAAAGAAAGATAGACCTTTTGGTGGATGCCGCGGAAATAACAAAAAGAAAGGCAGAGTGGAAGGCCCCTGAAAAAGAAGTCTCCGGCGTGCTCAAACGCTATTCCCAGATGAGCCTTTCCGCTGACAAGGGGGCAAGGTACAGGGATTCGCTGGAATAGGCTGCTTTGAACATCGAGACAGGGGGATAAAGATGGGAGCCGTTCACGGCTCGAAATTGGAAATTGGAAATTAGAAATTGGGGGGAAAAATGAAACGAGT
>JAYEKR010000148.1:0-3203 GCA_034661115.1 Thermodesulfobacteriota bacterium
TCTTCTGATGAGTTTTCGCAACCATGATTTGGTTTCTTCAAGTGAACGGCTACTATAGATAAAACTTTTTCCTGTCTCCCCAATTTCTAATTTCTAATTTCCAATTTCAAGCCGTTCACGGCTACCTAAGGGGAATAGGCCTTTCGCAGCAAGCTGCGGGGAATTAAACCCTAAGACAGATTAAAACTATGCCTTTTTGTTTCTTTTGCTGAACTTGCCCAGGGCGATTAACCCGGTACCCATAAGTAGAAGGGTTGCCGGCTCAGGCACCGGAGCCGGAGCCGTACCATTACCCATGAGATTGTCATTGCCGCATTCCATGGTGAAATGGGCTATGAATCCCGATCCCTGGAGAAAGCCAAGATCCACGGCCAGGGCATTATGGTATCCACCAGCCAAACCACCTACAGCACTATCACTAAGACCTGCATAATAGGCAAATGAGCCGCTTGACAATGCAACATCACTCGCATCTGCATCGTATCGCCATGGGTATGAATCATTGTTCTGGTTGTATGCAACACCAAGATATTGTGAATCACTGTCCAGCGCATACACATCGTAAGTCTGGCTGGCAACATCAAGATCAAAGACATAATTATAACCAGGACCACCAAGTGTATTAATAAAGATATCACCGGACGCATAGCCACCCTGGCCATTGATAAAGTCATACCCCCCCACCATGGTCAGGGTCGTGCCATTGAGGAAAAAGCCCTCCAGGTCCCATTCCTGCCCTGTAAGGCAATTTGAATGGACCTCATTGTCTTCCTGTGTGCCATACCAGCCAGAGCCTGAACTCTCACCATCATACACAGTAATATTATCACCAAGTACAAGCGCATACCCATTCCCGGCTACCAGGAATATTGTCAGCAAAAAACATAGTGCCCTCAATGTCTGTTTCATTCTGCTCTCCTCATGTCGATTATTCTGAAAAACAAATAAGCACAAAATGTGCCAGGATACAACTATGCCTTATCTGTTTAATATTACAAGGCATTCCAATGTCGGAAGGGTATTGTGGAAATGCATTCATCTTCCATTGTGAAAAGATTTTCCAATATTATGGAAAACAAGTGTACAACATCATCCACTGCCTGCAAACAGGTCCCTGTTTTTACTTGAATCCACCGAATCTCGATGCTACAAATGACAGATACTATGCAAACTGCATTACTGGGTGACCTGATCATTGTCCTTTCGCTTTCCATTCTGGTGATATTTCTGTTTCTGCGCATCAAGGTACCATCGATCGTTGGTTTCCTGATAATAGGGATCCTCGCCGGGCCGCATGGTTTTGGGCTCATTGATGCGGCGCAACATGTTGAATTTCTATCAGAACTTGGGGTTATTCTCCTGCTGTTCACCATAGGAATCGAGTTTTCACTAAAGAACCTGTTGCAAATCAAGCGGTCAGTGCTCCTGGGTGGTTCACTTCAGGTGGCTTTTACCATGGCGTCTATCTATGCATTGGCCCTCTACTTTGGCTTTTCATCCGGCCAGGCCCTGTTCATGGGCATGCTTGTCTCCTTGAGTTCCACGGCCATTGTCCTGAAACTCCTGGACGAACGGGCCGAGACAACCCTGCCGTACGGCAGGAACGCCCTGGCAATCCTGATCTTTCAAGACATCATCGTGGTTCCCATGATGATACTGACCCCTTTTCTGGCCGGTGCCTACGGGATCCAGATGGATGCGCCCTATATGGCTTTGCTCAAGGGGTTGGCGTTTATCGTGTTTATCTTTTTAAGCTATAAATGGCTCATCCCGCAGCTCCTCTACCAGATTGCACGCACGCGCAGCCGCCAGCTTTTTTTGCTGAGCATAATGCTCATATGCCTGGGCGTGGCATGGCTGACATCCAGGCTCGGCCTTTCCCTGGCCCTGGGGGCCTTCCTGGCCGGATTGATCATATCGGAATCCGAATACAGTCAGGAGGCCCTGGGAAGGATCCTGCCTTTTCGGGATATTTTTGTCAGCTTCTTCTTTATATCGATCGGTATGCTGCTTGATATCACGGTCTTTATCGAACACCCCTTCCTGATTGTCTCAGCTGCCGTTGCCATCATCTGCCTGAAGGCCTTTACAGGCTCTCTGGCGACTCTGATCATGGGGTATCCCTTGCGCACAGTCATTATTACAGGGCTTGCCCTGGCACAGATCGGTGAATTCTCCTTTGTCCTGATTGAGACAGGCCTTGACCATGCCCTGCTGGATGAGCAGACTTACCAGATTTTTCTGGTCATTTCCCTGATCACCATGTCCCTCACTCCCTTTATCATGAACATCGCCCCGGCAATGGCAAACCTTACAATGCGTCTACCCCTGCCCAATAGATTGAAGTGCGGACTGCGGCCACAAGCCATGACCGTCTATGCCGAGGATCGCATAAGTATGGACGACCATCTCATCATTATCGGTTATGGTCTTAACGGCCAGAATGTATCCAAGGCGGCCAAGATGGCAAGGATACCCTATATTATCCTGGAGATGAACCCCGATACGGTCCAGGCCGAAAGGTTAAAAGGTGAACCAATCTACTATGGTGACGCCACCCAGGAGGCAATCCTGAAACATGCAGATATCGCATCCGCCCGGGTGGCAGTCATTGCAATCCCTGACGCAGCCGCGACCAGGGGAATCACAGCCAGTGTCAGGCGGCTCAGCTCCAAGGTCCATATCATTACCAGGACGCGTCTTGTCAAAGAGGTGTTACCCCTGTATCAATTGGGCGCCGACGAGGTAATCCCGGAAGAGTTTGAGACATCGATCGAGATCTTTTCGCGGGCCTTGTCAAAATATCTCATCCCGCACAACGATATCGAACACATGATCAGCGGACTGCGTGCAGATGGCTACAAGATGCTTCGCAGTTTTTCCGGACAGACCACGACCGTCTTCAACCTGGAGCACGAACTGCCGGACTTCAAGATCACCTCATTGCGCATCTACCCGGACAGCCCCATGGCCGGCCTGACCCTCAATGAATGCGAGTTGAGAAAAAAACACCACGTAAGTATCATGGCCATACGCCGTGGGAAGAAGACGATCGTCAACCCTGGAGGTGAAGACAGGCTCAACAGCGGGGATGAGGTGATCGTCTCCGGGCAGGTCGATAATATCGGGCAGGTCTTGCCCCTCTTTCGGCAAACCACCAACAAAAAATACCCGCCTGGATAAACCCTGAATCAGGGTGAAAC
>JAYEKR010000149.1:0-3195 GCA_034661115.1 Thermodesulfobacteriota bacterium
TGGTGGTGTTCCTGTTATTGTAACCGTTCACGGAACGTGCTTTCCGCGTCACCCCCGCGAAGGCGGGGGTCCAGAAACGTGAATTATCTGAAACACTGGATTCCCGCCTTCGCCTGCCTGCTGCAGGCAGGCGGGAATGACTGTGGTGGTGTTCCTGTTATTGTAACCGTTCACGGCTACACATCCAGCTCGTAAACTCGTTTCCTGTCTCCCCAATTTCTAATTTCTAATTTCCAATTTCAAGCCGTTCACGGCTACCTAAGGGGAATAGGCCTTTCGCAGCAAGCTGCGGGGAATTAAACCCTAAGAGAGATTAAAATGCAGGTTCAACGGTTCACGGTTCAAACCCCTTAACCGCGAATGAAAATCAAAAGATGGTTCTTTGTCCTCAATGCCTGTCAAGCATTACACTCAAAACACCCGGCACCTTTTCAGGGGCATAAAAGGTGCTGGAGGGGTGATGTCCTTTTATCCAGGTGATCTGTCTCTTTGCATAGCGCCTTGTATCCCTTTGTATATATTCGACTGCTTTTTCCAAGGTACACTCATTTGAGAGATATGCCAGGATATGCCGGTAGGCAAGGGCCTTCATGGGCCTGATTTCCGGAGAATAGCCCATATCGAGCAGGCCCTGTGTCTCTTCAATAAGCCCCTTGTCCATCATTTCAAGGACCCTTTTGTCTATGCTTCGGTACAGGTCTTCACGGTCCGGCATGATGCATATCACCTCTGCTGCATACCGTGGTCTTGATGGTTTATCTTCCTGTATGAGGCGGCTGGGCCGTTTACCGCTGATCAGGATGACCTCCATGAGGCGGATAATCCGGGATGCGTCCTGTGGGGCTATCCCTTTTGCGCTTTGAGGGTCAAGGACCTTGATCATGTGGTAGAGGTATAGGGTCCCATGATTGTCAATGATACGTTCAAGGGTGTGTCTTATGCGGTTTGATCTCCTGGGCGCAGGGCTCAATCCATTAACAAGGGCATCGATGTACAGACCGGTGCCGCCTGCAACCACAGGCATGCCGGACCTGGATGAGATGTTTGCGATTGCCTTGTCTGCCTGAGCCATAAATACCCCTGCATCATATTCCTCTGCCGGGTCGATGATATCGACCAGGTGATGGGGTAGGGCCCTTTGTTCGTTTGGGGATGGTTTTGCGGTTGCAATGTCCATGTGCCGGTAGATCTGCATGGAATCCGCTGATACCACCTCCAGTGGGAAAGACAGGGACTGCTCCATGAGCAGGGCGGTCTTGCCTGAACAGGTAGGGCCTGTGAGTATGATCAGGGGCGTCGGCCGACCCATCGCTCTATATCCTGGATGCTGATTTCTTTGAACAGGGGCCTGCCATGCGGGCAGGTTACAGGGGATCCTGCAGAGTCAAGTGCCCTTAAAAGGGCCGTTATCTCGGCAATGGAGATATGATCCCCGGCCCTTATGCTTCGGTGGCAGGCAATGGTTGCCATGATATCGTCCATATAGGCGGTTTTTACCGGCTTTGCCATGATCTGGTTGTGGATGAGTTCCATGATGATCTCACGTATATCTGAGCTGCCGAGGATGGAGGGAAGGGTGCGTATGGATATTGCATCTTCTCCGAATGCCTGGCATTCAATCCCCAATGCGCAGATCTTTTCTTCTATCTCTTCAAAGGCCTTAAGCTCGGTGTGTCCAAGCTCCATGACAATGGGATGAAGCAGTATCTGAATTTCCCTTTTTTTCAGGTCTTTGAGGTCGCCCAGCCTTTCATAGTTTACCCGTTCATGCGCAGCATGCTGGTCCAGGATATAGAGTCCCTGTCTGTCCTGCAGCAGGATATAGGTGGAGTGAAGGGTACCTATGATGGATTTGTCCGCATACAGCATGGGGGGGTGGGAAAAGGCGCTTTCCTGGACCGGTTCGCTGACATTCATTGGGGATTCAAGATCCATTGATTCGCCAGATTTATTAAAATTTATAGATTTATTAAAATTTCCGGATTTATTAAAATTCATGGATTTATTAAAATTCCCGGATTTATTAAAGTTAATAGACTGCTGGATTTCGGTTTGCTCCCCTTTTATGTTGCGGTCAAAGGGATTGTGCATGTCGGGAGACATGGGTATGCCGGCGTGCAGGGCCGGCTGGGATTGGCTGGATGGGTTGAATGTCTTTTTGAGTGTCCCTGCAATCAGGCCGAAGATGGCAGAGGTGTTTTTGAAACGGACCTCTGCCTTTGATGGATGCACATTGATATCTATTTCTTTGGGGTCGATATTGATGAAGATAATGGCCACCGGGTATTTTCTCTTCATGAACATGCCTCTGCAGCCCTCGAGTACCGCGGATATCAAAGTGGGATCCCTGAGACTGCGCTGGTTTACAAAGGTGTAGATACCGGCCCTGGTAGGCCTGGTTATGCTGGGAGGGGCGACAAGCCCGTAGAGGTTGATTCCGGGCTTTTTGTTCGCAAATTCCTGCATGGTTTTTCCAATACCCTTGCCGAGTACAGCCCCCACCCGGTTTACAAGGGTCTCGTTTCTTTCAAGGTTAAATATCTGGCGGTGATTGGCCTCGAGGCGAAAACCGCATTCAGGGAAACACAGGGCATAACGGGACACGATATCAATAATATTTCTCTGTTCTGTAGCTATTGTCTTCAGGAATTTCCTTCTTGCAGGCGTATTGAAGAACAGGTCTTTCACCTCTATAATAGTGCCTTCAGGCATGCCCATGCCTTTTTCGCCAATGATCTTTCCTGCCTCGCAATCAAAGGACCATCCGAGTTCGGCCGTGGCCTGTTTTGAGGAGAGATTGACGCGGCTGACCGAGGCAATGCTGGGCAGGGCCTCTCCCCTGAAACCAAGGCTTTTGATGTCAAACAGGTCATCGACGGATGCTATCTTGCTTGTGGCATGGCGCTGAAGGCTCAGATGCAGGTCCTGTTTTGACATGCCTGTGCCGTCATCCGTGACCCGGATGAGCGTTTGTCCTGCGCCCTGGATCTCTACAGAGATGGACCGGGCATTCGCATCGAGTGCGTTTTCAATGAGTTCCTTGACCACGGATGCCGGGCGCTCAATGACCTCTCCTGCAGCGATCTGGTTGATGAGGACCGGTTCAAGGAGATGTATATTGTTCAATCTATATCTCCATGACCATCTTTGGCACGGGCCGGTACTCTGCTGAGGTATTGTTGTAACCCTGTCTTC
>JAYEKR010000150.1:0-1601 GCA_034661115.1 Thermodesulfobacteriota bacterium
AGCGGAAATGACGAAGGGGGAGCGGGAATGACGAATGGGGAGCGGGAATGACAATCCCATAATTTTGCAAATGAACTACCCCGCAGCAAGCTACGGGGAATTGAACCCTAAGTGAGATTAAATTTTAACACTCAACATTATTTTCATTCTTAACCTTTCTGCGTAACAATGTTATTGGTGTTTATATGAAAAAGAGGTGCTGGGTGCTGGGAGCCAGGCGTCAGGAAAGGAACAAAGACCAGAACATAAGGTGTAAAATCAGGCTGTCAGGCCGTTTTTATCCTTGGTTGTGAGCGCAGAAAGGCTCATGTGGGTTTATATCAAGTCACGCTGGGGAGAAAATCATGGATCTCGGCTCTACATATACCGGAACCCGTCTTAAAGACTATACATGCAGCCTCACCTGGCGGGATACCATGAACTATGCCGCCTCTATCCATGACACAAACCCGGTATATTTCGACGACGAGAGACCAAAAGGTATCATCGCCCACCCCATGCAGGCCGTGGCCATCACCTGGCCGGTTGTGGAAAAAATATGGGAGTATGTAGATGCCCCGGATTTCCCCCGGGAGGCCCTGCTCACCCAGGTGCATTACACTGAACACCTTGAATTTCACCGCCCCCTGAGGCCCGACGACAAACTGCGCATCAAAGGCCGGATTGCCGCCATAGGACCCCACAGGGCGGGAACCCACACGGTTATCCGCTTTGATGCCATCGATTCCCTGGGCAAAACCGTATTTACCGAGCATATCGGCGCCATGCTCAGGGGCGTGCAATGCAGGGGAGATGCCAGGGGGATACAGGATCTTCCGCATGTTCCAGGATACAATGCAGGGGGAAACTATATCCGGGAGACACGCATCCCCATAGACCTGCTGACCCCCTTTATCTATGACGGATGCACCAATATCGTCTTTCCGATCCACACCTCTGTCAAATTCGCCCGGGAGGTGGGGCTTCCCGGCAGAATCCTGCAGGGCACCGCCACCCTTGCCATGGCAATCACAGAACTCATAGACCAGGAGGCCGGAAGAGACCCCAGTCTTCTCAGGGAATTGTCCTGCCGATTTAGCGGCATGATCATACCGGGGGAGGATATCGTGATAAGGCTCCTGCACAAAGAGGCCGGTAATGGTACAAACCTGTTCTTCGAGGTGGAAAACGCCCGGGGACAAAAGGCCATCAGCCATGGATATGCCCGCCTGCAGGACAAAACCGACACACGATAATAAATATCCATATCAAAGGGACAACTCGGCCACCCACGCAAAGCCTGTCCCAGCGCAAACAGGGACATGGGGTCCATAAGGCACATGGAGTACTGGATTTCCGCCTGCCTGCCTGCGTGCGTGCGGCGCACTTAGCAGGCGGGCATGACACTGGTGATGTTTTCCTTTTTCCATATGGGTATCTCTTTTTCAAGGATGTATGGAGGCTGTCCCCGGGATCCACACAGTACATCGATAGTTGCCCCTGTCCTTGATTCCCCGGGGTCACCTTGATAAGGTAATCCCCATGGCGCTCAGTACAAACATGATAAAAGACCTTCCAGCCTCAACCGGTGTATATATAATAAAGGATTCCCAGGGAAGAAT
>JAYEKR010000150.1:1611-3156 GCA_034661115.1 Thermodesulfobacteriota bacterium
CTCGATCTCAGATCACGCCACATCGCCTACATGGGCCAGGATGAACGGCCATACACAAGGCATATCAGGGAAAACGCCTCAAGCGTTGATTTTATACTGACCACCAATGAAAAAGAGGCCCTGCTCCTGGAAAGCCAGCTGATAAAGGCGCATAAACCACGATTCAACATCTCTCTCAAGGATGACAAGACCTATGTAAGCATCCGGGTCACCACAGAAGAAAAATGGCCCGGCATCTACATCACACGCCGCATAAAAGAAAGACCCTCGACCTATTTCGGGCCATTTTCATCTGTGCATGCCACAAAAAAGACCCTTTCGGCCATCGGCCGGATCTTTCCGGTCCGCCGATGTTCCAATGCGGAATTCAACAACCGCATCCGTCCCTGCATATATCACCAGATCGGCCTGTGCATAGCGCCCTGTGTAAAAAGATGCACAAAAGAAGAATATGACCAGACCGTCAGAGACCTTATCGCCTTTCTCGAGGGCAAAGACAAAGGGCTTGTCAGTGAAATGAAAAAACGCATGGAAGACCTCTCCGAACGTTTGGAGTTTGAAAAGGCGGCCCGGATACGCGACCAGATAGAGGCCATCCATGACACCTGGGTACCCCAGGCCATTGTCGGCAAAACACAGCTGGATGTGGATGTGTTCGGGATGTACAGGGGCATGGATACCTCGCAGATTGCGGTCCTGAGGATATCAAAAGGGACTTTGGTGGACACCCATAACCTGTCCATGGAAAACACAGACACTCAAGACATAATGACCGCGTGTATCATGCAGTTTTACCTGGGCACAAAAGGGGTGCCGGGCATCATCTATACCGATTGCATGCCGGAGCAGAGAGAAAATCTCGAGGGGATATTATCAGGGATAAAGGGTTCTGCGGTCCATATACGCAGGGCCACAAGGGGCAGGCCAAGGCAATGGATGGAGATGGCCCGCAACAATGCCCTCAATACACCCGGGCAAACCGATACCCCGGCACTCGATGAAATCGCAAAGGCCTTTTTGCTCCCGGCCATACCCTATTACATGGAATGTTATGACATCTCCACCATACAGGGACGCTTTTCCGTAGGTTCCAGGGTGGTGTTCGTAAATGGGTCACCAAGAAAGGATGCATACCGAAGATACCGGATAAGGGATGTTTCCGGCCAGGATGACTTCGGCATGATGATGGAGGTGCTGGGCCGCAGGTTCTCTCATGAAACCATGCGGCCGGACCTGATCGTTATTGACGGCGGCAAGGGTCAGCTCAATGTATGCCTGAAGGTATTGAAACAGCTGGACAGACAGCATTGTCCTGTGGTCGCCATTGCAAAGAAAAAGGCAGACAAGACAGACCGGTTCTTTTTGCCAGGGAGAAAAGACCCCGTCTTTTTGCCTGAACGCGGTGAAGGCATCAAGCTGCTCCGGTCGATCCGGGACGAGGCGCACCGTTTTGCCATTACATATCACCGGCATCTTCGCTCAAAGGCCATAAAGACATCCTGGCTGGAAGCAATACCCGGAATCGGCCCGAAAAAGGCCGCAAAA
>JAYEKR010000151.1:0-3111 GCA_034661115.1 Thermodesulfobacteriota bacterium
GAAACTGGGCACTTGATGAACTCTATGCCCTGATTGTCCTGACACAGGCAATCGGGAGGGATCCACTGAACACCCCGGGGTCCTTTGCCGGAGCATTAGGGCCTGCTCAGTTTATCCCCACCTCATTCATAAATTACGGGATTGACGGAAACAATGACAACAAAAAAGACCCCTTTGACATGCAGGATGCCATGGCAAGCATTGCCAATTACCTGCATTGCGCCGGATGGACCCAAGACGCTGATATCACAGAAAAAAGAAAGGCCGTCTGGGCCTATAACCACAGCCGTGTCTATGTAAACACGATCCTGATGCTGTGCGACAGATGTACAGCTCCCTGATGAAAAAAAGGTCAAGAAAAAGAGACATAACCACGAATGAACACGAATGAACACGAATAGACACGAAAGATATCTCGCTATCCTTTGCCCTTATCTGTGTAAATCTGTGTAATCGGCGGTGAATGTTTTTTTCATCTTTGGTTGTGAGCGCAGAAGTGCTCATGCGGGTTTATATGAAAAAAAGGTCAAGGAAAAGAGACATAACCACGAATGAACACGAATGAACACGAATAGACACGAAAGATATCTCGCTATCCTTTGCCTTTATCTGTGTAAATCTGTGTAATCGGCGGTGAATGTTTTTTTCATCTTTGGTTGTGAGCGCAGAAGTGCTCATGCGGGTTTATGCAAAAGGCTTATCTTTCCGGAGAGGAGAACAACTTGGATATCTCATCAAATTTAAAGACGGGTAGTGGAGTTTCACGATTTCCCTGATAAAGGATCATATCCTTTGACCCTGTGATCTTTCCTATAATGCTGCCTTGAATCTTTTCTTTGGCCCATGCCCTGAGGATGGCCTTTGCCGACCCTTCTTTGCAGCAGACCACAAGGGATCCGGATGCAATCGCACCCAGCGGGTTGATGCCAAGGCCTTCGAGGACCTTTTTTGCATGGTCAAGGATCGGGACCTTGTCCATGTATATCTCAAGGCCGACCCCGGATGCAGCGGCAATCTCCTGCAGCCCCGTGGCAAGCCCCCCCTCTGTGGGATCGTGCATACAGGTGACACCTCCGGTATTCAGGGCAATCCGGGCCTCTTTGCCCACGCCGATACCCGGATCATAGAGGAGGTTGCAAAGACCCTTTAATGTCCCGTCATCCAGGCCCAGTCTTTGAGGTATATCATGTGCAAGGATGGACATGGCCTCCAGGGGTATGGCCTTGGAGGCCATGATTGTATCACCAGGACTGGCGTCCGATGTCCTTATTACCTGGTCTGTCCAGAGCTCTCCTATAAGAAATCCAATGGCAAGGGGTCTGTCGATTCCGTAGGTGATCTCTGTATGTCCGCCGATAAGGGTTATCCCTTCTGCGGCGCAGGCCCGGTTCAGGCCGGCAAACATATCCTTTACCATGGCCGCGTTTGTCCTGTTTTCAGGCAGAAGATAGGTGACCAGCATGTATCGGGGAATACCTCCCATGCACGCGATATCGTTTGCGTTTACTGTTACAAGGTATCTGGAGATGTCCCTGGCTGCAAAGGTGATGGGGTCGGTCTTGAAGATAAGTGTGGTATCATTGAAGCGTACGACCGCGGCATCCTCCCCGATTCCGGGACCAACCAGGACATTGGGGTCGTTAATGGGGATATTCGTCAAGAGGCCCTTTAGGAATTCCTGCGGCAGTTTACCAACGTCAAAGGTCTTTTGTTTCCCTTTCATATCACCTTTGTCCCTGTCTACAGGTCTTTGCCGCCCTCTATACAGGCATAGGCATTGTGGTTATGTATGCTCTCGTAGTTTTCCGCCTCAACACGGTACCAGGGAAACGCAAATTTTTGGTTGAGAAGAGAAGCAATCTGTCTTACCACGTCTTCAACAAACATGGGGTGTTCGTATGCATACTCTGTCACGTATTTTTCGTCTGGTCTTTTCAGGACAGGGTATACCGGGCTCGATCCGCAGCTTTCTATGATGGAGATCAGGTCCTCTATCCAGAAAAATTTTTCGTACTGTACCACAAGCGATACCCGTGATCTTTGATTATGGGCGCCGAACGCGCTTATCTCCTTTGAGCATGGACACAGAGTCTGAATGGGGACATTTACCTCTACCCTGAAATCCCTTTTTTCCCCCACGCTTCCAATAAGGCTGCATGTATATTCCATCAGGCCAGCCAGGCCGGAGACAGGGGCTGTTTTTTTTATAAAATACGGGAAGGTTATCTCCATGTATGCGTTTGTTGCCTCCAGGGTTGTGCGTATATGCTCCAGGATCTGCTCAAACATCTTGATGTGGATGTCCTTTCTGTATTCGTTCAGGATCTCGATAAAACGGCTCATATGCGTCCCTCTGGAGTCTATGGGCAGGTCTACGTACAGGTTGATGGATGCCACTGTGTGCTGGCGCGCATTGACCCTGTCAGATACCACGATTGGATAGGATATCCCCTTTACCCCCACCTTTTGTATATACATGGGGTTTTCCGGTCTTTGTCTCTGTATGTCCTTCATGGTCTTTGTCTCTGTATGTCCTTCATGGTCTTTTGTCTTTATTCAGGAATATGAAACGCAGCTTGTTTCGTTCTCCCATACAATCACCTCTTCCAGTCGGACAGGGGCATCTATTTGCTCAGCAATAGTGTGGTAGATATGCCTGGCAATGTTTTCTGCAGAGGGATTCTGCTCACTGAAGGCATCGAGATCATTGAGAAACCTGTGATCCATTTCATCAAGGGTTTTTTTAAGCAGGGATTTGAGCCTTCTGAAATCCATTACAATCCCCATCTTATCAAGTGTCTGTGAGCCGACAATGATTTCCACACGGTAATTATGTCCATGCAGCCGTTCGCAGTTGCCCTTGTACCCGACAAGCCGGTGCGCTGCGCTGAAGCTGTCTATGACTTTTGCCTTATACATGATCCAATGCATAGTATAATCCGGTCGATAAAAGCAACCCGTGAATTGACAAAGCAAATTGTAGCCGTTCACGGCTTGAAATTAGAAATTAGAAATTGGGGAGAAATGAAACGAGTTTACGAGCTGGATGTTTACAAACTGGCAGAAGCGTTATCAGATATGGTCTGGCACGATTTTGATAAAGGGAACAAA
>JAYEKR010000152.1:0-3061 GCA_034661115.1 Thermodesulfobacteriota bacterium
TAGCAGAAATACCATCTTATTGAATCTCATTGCAGTTGTCTGCCTCCAAGTTTTTGCCTTATCACACACAATATGTGAACCCTTCAATGTGTTTTTTCATCTAAAAGATCGGATAAAAACAAAGAATACTTTAAGAAGGTGTTTACAGACACCAGAGGAGGATAAAAAAATATATGAATTATCCGGTAGTTCAATCCAGTATAAAGACAGAGTTATTAAGCAGGTTCGATGCATTGCCAGTACTGGACAAAGATCAGGAATATGACCTTGCCTGCCGCCTGAAGGAAAACAATGATCTGGATGCAGCCCAGATGCTCATTTCCGCCAACCTGCGAAATGTGGTGCATATAGCCATGAATTATACCGGCTATGGATTGCCCATGGAAGACATTGTCCAGGAAGGCACTATGGGGCTGATGGTTGCGGTAAAAAAATTCGATCCCAAAAAAGGATATCGTCTTATGACCTATGCAACCTGGTGGATAAAGGCCATGATCCATGACTATATCATGAAGTTTTCTTCCTCTGTGAAAATCGGCACGACCAAGCTTCAGAAAAAACTCTTTTACGGACTAAACCGTATGGTTTATGAAGAAAACATGTCCTACAAGGGGATAAAGGAACGTTCCGAGGCATTGTCCGCCCGTCTGGATGCAGATCCCGGCCAGATAGAGGAGATCATAGCCCGGCTTACATACAAAGATCAGTCCCTTAACAGCCCCACGACAGACGATGGTAACACAAGCTTCATGGATTTCCTTGCGGACACCAATACAAGCCCGGAAGACAAGGTAATTGAAAAACAAAGGGCCGGGAATGTGAAAAAGCAGATCGACATGGCCATTGGCAGTCTTTCAGAAAGGGAGCAGGTCATAGCCAGACAAAGGCTTATGGCTGAAACCCCGTCCACGCTGGAAGACCTTGGAAGACAGTATAATATCTCCAAGGAAAGGGTACGCCAGATTGAAGCAAGCCTGAAGATCAAACTCAAAAAAAACCTTGAGGTTGAATCCATGGGGGTTCAATCAATGATTGCCGGGTATTGAAATGGAGAAATATATGACCGTTGTAAAAAGATATCCGCACAGGGATATCCTTGAATTGCAGGACCGGATGAACCGGGTTTTTGAAAACAGCACACAGGACCGGGCCAAATCTCCAAACACAGGCGAATGGGTTCCCTGTGTCGATATATATGAGGATGAATCAGGTATTACCATAAAAGCAGAACTCCCGGGGGTTGAAAAACAGGATATACACATAGCAATGAGCAACGGGGTCCTCCGTATAACCGGAAAACGTTGTTTTACCTCCGAGAGCCGCAGAGAAAACTATCATATGCTAGAAAGGCACTATGGAACATTCCAGAGGTCCTTTGATATGCCCCGGATTGTGGACACCGGGAATATCGACGCCCGGCTTGAAAATGGTATGCTGAAGGTATGCCTTCCCAAACAGGCCGGATCCGTTACCCGGAAAATCCCTGTTACCGGGGTCTGATCTCACCGGGTCCGAGTTCACCGGGTCTAAACTCAAAGGTTTCAAGATAAAGCCCCCGGGTTGATCTATGTGTTGTTTTTGTGAAGAATTCGGCGCAAAAACCTTGAGAGACATTGGTTCCCATATAATAAAACCTTCCCCCTGGATTCAGTATCCCTTTGAGTATCCCCTCAAGCTCTGCCCGGGGTGAAAAGGCCCTTGTCATAATAGCGTCAAAACGTCGTGCAGGTTGTCGGACCGGATCGTCTTCCATGACCTCGATACGCTCGAGTCCAAGCAGATCGATCACATGCCTCAAAAACGCACATCTCTTTTCACTGCGCTCCATCATATACAGGTATGCATCCGGGTGCATAATCTTGTATGGTATTGCAGGAAGCCCGGAACCGGAACCAAGGTCCACCATCATCCCCTCATGGACATCCTCCAGGAGATCCATGCATCTTTGAGCCTCCTCTTCCATCCTGCAGAGCATCCCCGGACTTGCCAGATGGAGTCTTTTATTGTATCTGTGTACCTCGTCGATCCAGAGTGCAACAGAGTCCGTCATCACTTACCCACACAAAATCTTTCAAAGACCTGGTCCAGGACATCCGTTCCGGTCCCCTGTCCAATGATTTTCTCTATATCCTCAAGCGCATCCCCGAGGTCAAGGCTGATTGCATCCAGTGTGAGACCATTGTCCATGGCAGACATACATACCTTCATATGATCCCGGGCCTTTTCCATCAAAAGGATATGCCTTTGCATGAATATGCCCGGCGGCTCAAAGGAAAAGGCCGCAACCATGGCACCTCGGAGACAGTCAATCCCTTTATTGTATTTTGCCGATATCTTCAAGGTCTCAATACCCGGGATTGCGACTGGATTGGTCCCTGGAAGGTCTGTCTTGTTCATAACAACAAAAGTCTTTTTACCCGAATAGATCCATTTTTTTTCCTCCGGATCCAGTCCCCTGCCGGCATCCACG
The DNA here is from genome assembly GCA_034661115.1 of Thermodesulfobacteriota bacterium. Lineage (GTDB taxonomy): Bacteria > Desulfobacterota > Desulfomonilia > UBA1062 > UBA1062 > JAYEKR01. The sequence continues at coordinate 2,471 of JAYEKR010000152.1, forward strand.
ACATAGAGAACAAGGTCGGAAAACTCCATGGCCTCCATGGCCTTGTTTATCCCGATCTGTTCGGGACCAGCAGAGATCTCTTTTATGCCTGCTGTGTCATGAAAGATAAAATCCCGGCCGTCTATGAGGAGATGTTCTTTGATGACATCCCTTGTTGTACCGGCATCTTCATGCACTATTGCCCTTTGCTCGCCTATAAGGCGATTAAAGAGCGAGGACTTGCCCGCATTGGGACGCCCTGCAATGGTGGTCCTGATCCCGTTGAGCATGGTGGATGCCTGATCAGAGTTCCTTAACACCTCGTCCATACACTGGATAATATCCCCTATGGCCCCTGCTATTTCCCCAGGTGCCACCTCAATATCCTCAGAGACAAAGGATGCCTCGATCCGCTCCATGATGTCACGGATGTCACGGGACAGACCGTAAACAAGGGTGGAGACTTCCCCGCTTAAAAGCCCCCTTGCCATATCCAGGCCAGTGGCGCTCTTTGCAGAAATCATTGAGTCAACCGCCTCTGCCTGGGCAAGGTCTATCCTGGAGTTTAAAAAGGCCTTTTTGGTAAACTCGCCTCCAAGGGCAGGTCGGGCA
>JAYEKR010000153.1:0-3012 GCA_034661115.1 Thermodesulfobacteriota bacterium
ATGGCGTTTTCCGCAGATCAGAGGCAGGAGATGGAAAGGGTGCTCAAGACGGTCCTTAAACGATTTATGCACCGGCCTGTAAGTTTTTTGAGGACACACCCGCAAAGGAATGATATCGAGAATACCAGGAGGATTTTTCAACTTGATGGAGATTATAAGGATAGGCACAAGGGGTAGCGCCCTTGCCTTACAGCAGGCAGAGATTTTCCGGTCAGCCTTTACGGTCTTTGTTCCGGATACGCGCACGGAGATCGTAAAGATAAAGACATCCGGAGATATTCGGGCACAGGAGCCCCTTGACCTTATCGGCGGCAAGGGGGTCTTTGTACGGGAGATAGAAAAAAGGCTTATCGATGGACAGATCGATATCGCGGTTCACAGCCTCAAGGATATGCAGGCCCTCCTGCCTGAGGGGCTTGTGATAGCGGCATATCTGGAACGGAATGACCCAAGGGACATGCTCTTTTCCGCGGGTCACCAGACCATCTACACCCTTGATGCCGGCGCCATGGTAGGCACCTCCAGCCTGAGGAGAAAATGCCAGCTCAAGCAGATCCGTCCTGACCTCGAGATATGCGATATCCGGGGCAATGTCCAGACCCGCTTGGATAAAATTGGCAATGGCGTGGATGCGACTATCCTGGCTGCGGCAGGCATAAAGAGGCTTGGGCTTGTTTCCGGCAGCCCCATAGATGTCCATCCCATGGTTCCTTCCCCGGGGCAGGGGACCATTGCCATCCAGACAAGGGCGGCAGACCATGGGCTCAATGATATGCTGGCCGGTCTTGACCATCTGGAGACCCGGATATGCTCAGAGACAGAAAGGACCTTTCTGGCCACACTTGGTGAGGACTGTACCTTTCCGGTCGGGGCCTATGCCCGAATGGTAAAGGGACGGATATCTCTGCATGCCATGATGGGGACGCTTGACTGCAGTGTGGTCAGGAGTATGCATATGATCGGGGATACAACGGATATCGGTCGTGATCTGGCAGAAAGATTGTCAAGGGAGGTCTCGTGAAGGTCTATCTTATCGGTGCAGGTCCCGGAGATCCCAGATTGTTGACCCTGAAGGCCGCAGACATTATCAAGCAATGCGATGTAGTGGTCTATGACGATCTCGTATCACCGGAGATATTGGGCCTTGCCGGGGATGAGGTGCAAAAGATCTATGTGGGTAAGCGCGCGGGCAGGGATTATATGAAGCAGCCGAGGATAAATACCCTGGTAATGGACCTGGCGCAAAAGGGTCAGGTGGTTGCAAGGCTCAAAGGAGGCGACCCCTGTGTATTTGGAAGGGGAGGAGAGGAGGCCATGTTCTTAAAGGAATGTGGTATACCCTTTGAGATCGTCCCCGGGGTCACCTCGGCTATTGCAGGTCCTGTTTATGCGGGGATACCGTTGACATACCGGGGGTATTCCTCTTCTCTAAGGATTATAACGGCACACGAAGACCCGTATAAGGCCGATGGATTTCTTGACTGGTCCCTGATGGCAAAAGATAGCGGGACACTGGTGATCCTCATGGGCGCCTCCCGCATTGCCTCCATTGCATCCAGGTTGATCGGTGAGGGCATGGACCCCTTGATCCCCTGCGCCCTTGTCCAGGAGGCAACCACCCCTGTCCAGCGTTATTGTATCACTACACTCCAGGATGCCGGAAAGGATGCAGAAAGGGCAAAGATCGCCTCTCCATGTATTATTGTCATAGGCAGGGTCGTTGAGCTGAGCCGCACCCTGTATACAAAAGAAAGACTCCCCCTTTCCGGCAAGACAGTTTTGGTTACAAGGCCTTTGCACCTCAGTTCCAATATGGCACGGCTTCTGACCTCAATGGGCGCTTGTCCTGTGGTCTATCCCCTTATTGAACTTAGAGAACTGGGTTTTGACCTTGTGGACCCGGTTGTATATGACGTCTTTATCTTTACCTCACAGAATGCAGTGGATATGTATTTCGCGCGTATGTACTCTGAAGGTCTGGATGCCCGGGCCTTCAAGGGGGTAAAGATCATCTGCATAGGGCCTAAAACGAGGCAGGCCCTGAAAAGATATGGCATCATGGCCGATTTTATGGCAGAAGACTACCGGGCAGAGGGGGTCATGGCCATCCCTTATATGCGCAAACTCAAGGGAAAACGTGTATGCCTGCCAAGGGCCAGGGGGGCCAGGCCATGGCTCAAAGAGGCATTGGAAGACAAAGGCAATCTGGTGGACGAGATCTTTGTCTATGAGACCATAATTCCCCATGATGCCGATAAGGCAGGCTTTGAACGGGCACTTGACCAGGTGGACATTGTAATCTTTACGAGCCCTTCTGGAGCAAGAAACGCAGCGAAGCTCTTGGACGGAGATATATCCCGACTCAAAGACCGATCTCTCGCGGCCATAGGCCCGGTGACACAGCATGCCATGGAGGCCCTGGGGATGCACCCTGAATGGGTTGCTGCCCAATATACAGACGAAGGCATCATGGCAATTTTAAAGGAAGCACCATAAAAGGAGACAGACAATGGTAGGTATATCAAAGCTTTATTGCGGAACAGTGGAGGCATCAGACCCCCTGAGGTATGGGCGTTTGTCCGGCGATCTGCCCTCTCATTTACTCCAGTTTTCCATTGACAAGAAACCGGTTGTTGTCTGGAACGTCACCAGCCGGTGCAACTTAAAATGCGTGCATTGTTATGCAGCGGTAGACAGACCGCAAAAGGAGATATCTACCACAGAGGGTATTAACCTGATCAGGGAACTCAAGGAGTTCGGTGTGCCCGTAATCCTGTTTTCCGGTGGAGAGCCCACCATGCGCGAAGACCTTCCCATCCTGATCGAAGAGGCCTCAACCCAGGGGATACGTGCGGTAATCTCTACCAATGGCACCCTTATCTCAAGGGACATGGCGCAGAGGTTCGGGGATATGGGTTTGTCATATGTGGGAGTCAGCCTTGACGGCCTGCAGGCGACCAATGACCGGTTTCGCGGCGTGCCGGGTGCCTTTGAAAAGGCCATGGAAGGCAT
>JAYEKR010000154.1:0-14256 GCA_034661115.1 Thermodesulfobacteriota bacterium
ACTGGATTCCCGCCTTCGCGGGAATGACTGTGGTGGTGTTCCTGTTATTCAAGCCGTTCACGGCTACCTAAGGGGAATAGACCTTTCGCAGCAAGCTGCGGGGAATTAAACCCTAACTGAGATTAAACCCTAAGAGAGATTAATGGCTGCTTTATGGCATGAGAAACAAACTGAAGACCCCGGTAATGAAGGGGAGGCGGTGAATCAGCCCCAGGCGACCTTGTCCCTTGCCAAGCTTCCCAGTGTAACCAGATTGAGAAGGCCGGGTGAAAAGATCGATTCTGCTGTCTCCACGATATCGTCAAGGGTTACGGCCTGGATCTTTGAAAGAATCTCGTCCAGGGTGACCTCACGGTTAAAATAAAGCTCATTGCGGCCATGAAACGACATCCGGCTTTCAGTGCTCTCCCTGGAAAGAAGCAGATTTCCCTTTATCTGCGACTTTACATCCTCAAGGGGAATGCCCCCTGTATCTCCTCTTGTAAGCCGGTGCATCTGTTCTGAAATCAGCTCAAGGGTCTTATTTGTATTATCCGGCCCAGTGCCGGCATACACCGCAAGGCATCCGCAGTCGGAATGAGACAGGAGATAGGAATACACCGAGTATACCAACCCCCTCTTTTCCCTTATCTCCTGGAAAAGCATGGAACTCATGCTTCCGCCCAGGATATTGTTGAGCAGAATATAGGTCCAGCGGTTCCTGTCGCTTATGGCCATGCCCTTTGTGCCGACAATGATATGCTCCTGCTCCAGGTCCTTTTCATGTATCGCCTTTATGCCCCCGATATATCCAGGGGTTTCATCCCGGGGCCCGGGGGGTATGGCCTTTATCTTCTCAAAGCCACAGGAAACCAGAGAGACAATCCTCTTGTGCTCACAATTTCCGGTAGCCACAATGACAATCTTTGAGGGATCATATGCCGATGAGATAAAATCAAAGAGATCCTGCTGCTGCATGGCCCCGACGCTGTCCTGATCACCAAGGATAGGCCTTCCCAGGGCATTTGAAGGAAAGACCGCCCGGGAGAAAAGGTCATTGATATAGTCATCAGGCGTATCCTGATTCATGGATATCTCCTGAAAAACCACCTGCTTTTCCCTTTCCATCTCCTCACTATCAATGGTCCGGTTCAAGAAGACATCAAAGAGTATATCCGCGGCCTTGTCCAGGTGTTCATCTACCACCTTGGTATAGTAAAGGGTATATTCCTTGGATGTCTGGGCATTTATGATCCCGCCCAGTGCGTCAATCTCTTTGGCGATCTGGATCGCAGACCTTTTCTGTGTGCCCTTGAACATCATGTGTTCAAGAAAATGGGCAATGCCCTGCCTTTTGGGTGGATCATGCCGGCTACCGGCATTGACCCATACCCCCAAGGTTACGGACCGAAAAGAGGGCATGGTCTCGGTAATGATCCGGATGCCGTTATCCAGTATTGTGCATTCCCTCATACCGGCTATTCCTCAGCCCCTTCAAGCGCATCCTTGAGACTCAGGCGGATCTTTCCGGTCCTCTCATCCACGGCAAGGACCTTGACCCGGACCTCGTCGCCTTCAGACACCACATCCCTTACGCTCTTGACCCGTTCATTCGCAAGCTGAGAGATATGCACCAGTCCGCTTCCACCTGAGGGGAAATCCACAAACGCGCCGAAATCCATGATCTTGGCCACCTTTCCAGAATAGATACGGCCCACTTCCATCTCTTCTGTGAGGCCCTTTATGATATCAATAGCCATCTGCGCGTGTTCATCGTCCGGTGAAAAAATATCGATCCTGCCGGAGTCGTCTATCTCTATCTTTGTATCTGTCTTTGCGGTGATTTCCTTGATCATCTTTCCACCCGGCCCGATAATGGTTCGAATCTTCTCGGCCTTGATCATCAGGCTGTAGCTCTTTGGCGCATAAGGAGACACCTCTGCCCTGGGTGAGTCAATGGCCTTGTTCATGATGTCCAGCAGCCTCAGACGGGCATCTTTTGCCTTGTCCATCGCATCTTTCATCACCTCTTTGGGCAAACCGGAGATCTTGATATCCATCTGCATGGCGGTAATACCGTCTGCCGTGCCTGTAACCTTGAAATCCATATCTCCCAGGTGGTCCTCATCGCCCAGGATATCCGTAAGGATCAGGTAATCATCTGCCTCTTTGATAAGCCCCATCGCAATACCGGCCACGGGCTTTTTGATGGGTACACCCGCATCCATCAATGCCAGGGATCCGCCGCATACAGATGCCATGGAGGATGAACCGTTTGATTCCAGGATCTCCGAGACAATTCGTATGGTATAGGGAAAGGTCTCATCGTCAGGCAGAACCTGCTTCAAAGACCTTTCGGCCAGGTGTCCATGTCCCATTTCCCTTCGGCTGGGACCCCGGAGCATCTTGACCTCTCCCACGCAGAACGGTGGAAAGATATAGTCCAGCATAAAGGCCTTTGAACTCTCTCCGTTGAGGTTCTCCACCCTCTGCTCATCCCGAGGCGAACCCAAAGTAACAACTGCAAGGGCCTGTGTCTCCCCACGGGTAAACAGGGCAGAACCATGCGCCCTGGGAAGAAGACCTGCCTTACAGTCAATGGGCCGGATATCATCAAAACCACGGCCGTCGATGCGTTTTTTTTCCTTGCGCATAAATGAACGCAGGGCATCCTTTTCAAACTGCTCAAACGCCTTGCCTGCACTGCCTTTGGTTTCATCATCATAGCCATCCAGTATCCCTGAACGAAGATCACCCATCAATGCATGCCGATCCTGTTTGGAATGCGCCCCTTCTATGATTGACTCATATCCTTTAATGCCCGCATCACAAACATCATTATAAATCTTTGTGTCCGCCTGTGGTACGACCACTGTCATCTTCTGTTTTCCTGCCAGGTCCCTGAGCTCTTCAATGGTTGCGATAACCGTCTTGATACGCTCGCCCGCAAAGGTGATGGCATCCAGGACGATCTCCTCGGAGATCTCCTTTGCCTCGCCCTCTACCATGACAATCGCGTCCTTTGTGCCGACCACAAGCAGGTCCATCTCGCTGTTTTCAAGCGCCTCAAAAGAGGGATCCACTACGAATTCACCATCTATACGCCCGACCCTTGTAGCCCCGATGGGCCCGTCAAAGGGGATGGACGAAAGATGCAGTGCAGCGGAGACCCCGTTAATGGCCATTACATCCGGCGTGTATTCGGGATCGGCAGAAAGGACCTTGGCAATGACCTGCAACTCATTGCGAAACCCTTCAGGGAAAAGCGGACGGATAGGCCGGTCGATACACCGGGCCACAAGGATCTCAGCGGCACCAGGCCGCCCCTCACGCTTGATGAACCCCCCGGGTATATGCCCGGCGGCATACGCCATCTCCTGGTATTCCACTGTCAGCGGTAAAAAATCCACCCCCTCTCTGGGCTTGCTGGATACGCCCGCAGTAACAAGGACCACTGTATCACCCTGATATACCAGTACAGATCCGTCTGCCTGCCTGGCAACCGTCCCTGTATCAAAAATCAAATTCTCTTCTTTGCCTTTAACTTCTACTCTCATATTTCTCCTATTTTCTTAGATTCAGGTCCTTCAACAATCGCCTGTATCGGTCAACATCCTGTTTTTTTACATATTTCAACAATCTGCGTCTCTGCCCTACGAGCATCAACAGGCCCCTTCTGGAATGATGATCCTTTTTGTGGACCTTGAAGTGTTCTGTAAGGTCATTGATCCTCTTGGTCAGGATGGCTATCTGGACCTCCGGAGACCCTGTATCACCCTCATGCAGTTTGAACCGCTCTATAATATCTCTTTTTCCTTCAATGCCTAAAGCCACTACATTCCTCCTAATCTCTCTTTGGACCTTATTATATTTTTTGTTAGCACACCAGGGTTTGTTATGTAAAGACCCTAATATGGTACAAAACCCCTTTCAATCTGCCCGAATATATTGCCCTGCCTTTTTACCTTTACAATACACAAAAGCTTGTCCTCTTCATTGACGAGACTGACTCTGTCCCCGTCCGAGACATGGAGATCATCCATGATCCACGCGATCTGTACAGGCCTTCCCTCCATGATGCCCTTCTGCGCACTGCTGATAACATGGGCCATGGGGATCTTCAGTGCCTGAGCAAGAGGGATCACACAATCCCCGCCGTCCATGGTCCTTTTCTTCAGCTCATCGAGATCACAGGCATCATCAATGCTGAATCCCTCGCTTTCAATGCGTCTCAGCCGCCTCACATAACCGCCTGTCCCCAGATAAAGGCCCAGGTCTCTGGCAATCGAACGTATGTATGTACCCCTGGAACAGGTAATAAACAGCTCTATCCAGTCCGACCCTGACGAGATAACCCTGAATTCTTTGATATGGACATCCTTGGACCTTGGATGGACCTCTTTGTTTGCCCTCTTCATCCGGTAAAGCGGGGTTCCCTTGTGCTTCTGCGCACAATAATCCGGGGGCACCTGCGATATCCATCCGGTATGCGCATTAAACCACTGGCCGGCCATGGACAGATCCAGGTGGCAATCGCAAAAGGATTCCTCTGTATGGCCCGTAATGTCATCCGTGTCAGTAAACCGTTCAAGCCCTATTGTGGCCCGGTATACCTTGAAATCATCCTTCATAAAGGCAAGGAGCTTGGTGCCCTGGCCCACACCGATACTGAGCAGCCCCGTGGCAAAGGGATCAAGGGTGCCAAAATGCCCGGCCTTTTTTACCCTGAGGATTCCCATGGCCCGGTCAAGGGCCTTTCTCGATGTGATGCCTTCTGGTTTATCGAGGAGCACTACTCCATGTTTACCCACTTGCATCCTTCCTCTATCACTGCTTCAATGAGATCCTGTGACCTGGCCTTCATGGTAAACCCTGCCGCCCTCTCATGCCCGCCGCCGCCAAAGGCCCGGGCGGTCTTAAGGGCCGATGCGTTTGTCCTGCTGCGGATGGAGCAGTGTACCTTCTGCCGGTCGATATCGCGCATGAATATGCTGAGCCGGGAAGCATCCAGGGATGCAACCTGATCGATGATACCGGAGGTATCCTCCCTCTTGGCACCGCTGTTGCGCATGTCCTTGAGGGTTATATAACTTCCGCAAACACCCTGCCGCTCTATTATTCGTTCCATGGCCACGCAGAGTATCCTGAAATAGGCCATGGGCCTGCTTCTTTTCAGACGGTAGGCAATGGCATTGGGGTTTGCCCCGGCAAAAGCAAGATCCCTCACAATCTCAAAAACCCTTGGTGTGGTATTTGAATGGATAAAACCGCCTGTGTCGCCGAATATACCCATGTACAGGTTGGATGCTATCCTTTCGTCCACCTCAACCCCAAGCCCTGTAAGCAGGTCATAAACCATCTCCGAGGCGCTTGATTTCTCCGGATCCACCCAGAAGCAGATACCAGTCTTATCGAAATTGCGGTGATGATCTATCACCACCAGTTCCCCCCTGGGTATTTTTGTACCTATCATCCCCATATCAGAGACATCCACCATCATGGTTATCTGCGGAGTAAAGGCATTGCCTGCCCTGGGAAGAGGCTCAAAAAGGAGTTCCCTGGGGGCCGGGCTTGGATAAACAAGCTCCACCTTCTTGCCCATGGCATCAAGGGCATAGGCAAGTCCCCGGCTTGCACCTACTGCATCCGCATCCGGGTTTTCATGGGTTATTATCTCAAACTTCTCGTGGTTTCGTATGATATTTGCTACCTTTTCTTTCATATATCCCCTATATCATCCAGGATTGCATCAATCTTTTCACCATAGTCAAAGGACTTGTCCGGCATAAAAACGAGCTCCGGTATTGTCTTCAAATTCAGCATCTTCAGGAGTTCATGCCTCATAAACCCGGCTGCACGCTGAAGACCCTTGCCGGCTGACGCCCTCTTTGACCGGTCCAGGGTTGAAAAAAATACATGCGCCACCTTGAGGTCAACACTGACCTCAACCTCTGTGATGGTGACAGCCTCCACCCTGGGATCCTTGATTCGTCTCAGGATCAACTCAGCGATGGACTCCTTCAAAAGCTCTCCAACCCGGGCCTGGCGTATGGTTATTCGTTTCACAGGTGGATAATCTCCAAATGGCTGTCTATTATTTCGAGGTCTGCACTGCCCTCAACGCGGTCAAAAACCTTGTCCATCACACCATTGACGTGCGCGGCCTCATTGCTGACTGCTGCCAGGCCAAGGGTAGATGCCTGCCACTTATCCTGGTCATCCACCTCTGCAACCGAGACATTCATATGCCCCAGACGGTCCTTGACAGACCTCAGTGCCCTTCTTTTTTCCTTGAGACTGCCGGAGGCGGCAATCTTTACTCTGATCTTCAGGGCACCTATAACCACGCAGGGTTTATCTCCTTTTGCTCCATGGTATAGGCTTCAATGACATCACCAACCTTGATATCATTGAAGGTTCCCAGCCCTATACCGCATTCATACCCGTTTGCCACCTCTTTGGCGTCATCCTTGAATCGTTTGAGTGAATCAACAGCACCCTCGTGAATGACCCTATTATCCCTGAGAAGCCTTGCCTTTGCATTACGGACTATGCGTCCCTCAATCACCATGCATCCGGCGATAACACCCGCCTTCGGCACCTTGAAGATATCCCTCACAGAGGCCCTTCCCTGTATAATATCCTCATACTCCGGCACGATCATACCTGTGAGTGCTTTCTTTATATCCTCAATAATATCATAGATCACGCTGTAGAGCTTCAGGTCAATCCCGTGTTTTTTTGCAGCATTCCTTGCCTTGGAGTCAGGCCTTACATTAAAGCCTATCACAATGGCATCCGAGGTAGATGCCAGGAGGATATCATTCTCCGTAATCCCGCCAACAGCAGAATGTATTATATTGATAGATAGATTGTCTCCGGTCTCAATCCCGGCAAGCGATCCCCTTATGGCCTCTATCGTACCGTGCACATCCGCCTTGACAATCAGTTTAAGCGTTTTGATCTCGCCCTGCTGCATCTGGCCATAGATATCTTCCAGGGTCAGAGCGGTCTTTGTCCCGGATGCCTGCATGCGGGACATGCCCTCTTCTTCTTTCAGGTATGCAACGATCTCCTTTGCCTTTTTTTCATCGGGAACCACAAAGATATCATCGCCTGCAGAGGCAAGTCCGCTGAATCCCATGACCTCAACCGGCATTCCGGGCCTGGCTGATGAAACCGCATTGCCATTAAAGTCGTACATGGCCCTTGCCTTTCCCATCCCCTTACCGACAACAAAGAAATCCCCTGTCTTCAGCGTGCCATTATGGACAATGACCGTGGACATGGGGCCCCGGTTTTTGTCCAGCCTGGACTCCAGGACAACACCCCTTGCACTGCCAGTGCTGCAGGCCTTTATGTCCAGGATATCCGCCTGAAGGAGAATCATCTCCAGGAGATCGTCAATCCCTGTGTGCTGTGTTGCAGAGACCTCAATAAAGATGGTCTCTCCTCCCCAGTCTTCCGGTACAAGCCCGTACTCGGACAACTGCTCCTTGACACGCTGCGGGTTTGCATTGGGCTTGTCAATCTTGTTCACCGCAACCAGAATCGGGATGCCGGCCGCTTTGGAATGGTTTATCGCCTCTTTTGTCTGATCCATGACCCCGTCATCCGCGGCAACCACCAGGACCACAAAATCGGTCACCTGTGCCCCGCGTGCGCGCATGGAAGTAAAGGCCTCGTGACCGGGTGTGTCAATGAATGTAATGAGACGGTTATTGCACTGCGCCTGATAGGCACCTATATGCTGCGTGATGCCTCCGAATTCATCCTCAGTAATGTTTTCATTTCTTATTACGTCAAGGATGGAGGTCTTTCCATGATCCACGTGCCCCATAACCGTCACAATCGCCGGCCTGGACGAGAGGTCCTCTGGTGCATATTCTAGGGGTGTAAGATAATCCTCTTGAATCTCATCCCTGTTCTGCTCTACCGCAACACCGAATTCAGCGGCCGCCAAAATGGCCTCATCCGCGTTGATATACCTGTTCTGTGTTGCATCCACATCAAGGTCCTTAAGCACACGGATCAAATCTCCAGCCTTGATGCCCATCTCCTGTGCAAGGGTCGCCACAGCGACCCTTCTGTCTATACGGACCTTCCGGTTCACAGGTACAACCGGACGAGGTTTTCCGGACCTTGTCTTTTTTTGCTTCTTTGTCTTGGAACGGGAATACATTGAACCCCTGGATCCCCGCCTGGACTCCTTTTCCTTTTTCGCCTTTAAAACCTTGTGCTCAATGTGTTTTATCCTGGTCTCTTTATCCTCGGTTTTTAAAGGGTTTTTGTCCTTTTTCTCTTTCTCCGGTCCTTCTGGCTTTTCCGGTTCTTCGGGCTTCTCCGGTTTCTCCAATGCCTCGTGGTCCACTGCCTTTACAGGCGCCGGCTGCTCCTCGGACGCCGGCTGCTCCCCGGACGACGGCTGCTCAGGTTTGACTTTGTTTTTCTCAGACAATATTCCTGTTGCCGGGATCTCTTCAGCGGTCTTTGCCGCTTCTTCTACTGGCTGACCGGATTCTGCTGTCTTTGTCTCGGGACTATCCCCGGGGACAACCGCCTTTGCGAGTGTATCCCCGGCCGCCTCCTGGGCCTTCGGCTCCGGGGCCTTCAGCTCCGGCGCCTGGGGCTTTTTGCGCGCCCGGCGGCGTATTACCTTGGAGCTGACCCGTTGCTGTACAATGTTGTCCTCATCCTTCTTTTCTTCCTGCCTGTCTTTATCCTTTTCGACCCGCTTATTAATCCGTTCAATATCATGAACATCCAACATGCTCATATTATTTTCAGCCAAGATCGCCAGATCACTGGTAATTTTCAGCACATCCGTCGAATCGACAGACAGCTTTTTCGCCAGTTCAAAAACCCTCATCTTTTTCATGTTTCCAGCCCCTTACAAGACAGGCTTTTAATAAATCCAAGATCCCTCGACAAGGAGGAACATCTGCGAGCATCCAGCACGCAACGCTGTCTTCCCTTCATTATTGAATCACCCATCCAAAATACCAGGAGCCCCCATGACAGGGCCTCCTCTTCGATGCCTTTCTTTTCGAGCACTCCAACATCATTGTTTATCAGGATAATATCTCCCTTTTGTATATCCTTCGTGTCTGCGATTTCATAGCGATCCATACAGGACAAAACCCGGGCAGAAAGATCGGATATCAGGTGCGTCATAAAGAGGTCTCTATCTTCGGGTGTCATGGACATACCTTTGAGAAACCCCTTGAGGCATGTCTCGCGGGCACATACATAGGCCCCCCTGCCGGGATGATTATACCTGAAATCTATCTGGATATTGTTTGTCTTTGCCAAACGGAACAGACTCTCCCTTGGAAGAACCCTCCTGCAGACGACACATCGCCTCCTGGGGGACTTCCTATTTCTCATCCATACCTCGTTCAATCACGCCTTGTTTAATCACGCCTCGTTTAATCATGCCTTGTTTAACCCCTTCAAGGATCTTGCCCGCTATCTCTTCGTCTACCCCTTCAATATCCAGAAGGTCTTCCTGGTTTGCCCCTGAAAGCCCCTCAAGGGTTGAATATCCGGCCTCCACAAGGGCCTTTGCAATGAAATCATCAATCTCTTCGATCAGGGCAAAGGGGGTATCCTCCCTGGATGACCCCAGTTCTTCTCCCTCATCGGAGTGAACATCTATCCTCCAGCCGGTAAGCCTTGCAACAAGCCTGACATTCTGTCCCTTTCGGCCGATTGCAAGACTGAGCTGGTCATCCGCAACAACAACATCCATGCCACGTTTGGTCTTGTCAACAATAACCTTTGAAACCCTTGCAGGGGACAGTGCATTGCATACAAACCGCACAGGGTCCTCTGACCATACAATGATGTCCTGCCGTTCGCCCCTTATCTCCTGAATAATATTCTGGACACGGGACCCCCTCACACCCACACATGTACCTACTGGATCAACCCTGGGATCATGTGAACGGACCGCGATCTTTGCACGTATCCCGGGCTCCCTTGCCACGGCAACGATCTCCACAATACCGTCTGAAACCTCCGGGACCTCCATCTCATACAGTTTTATAAGAAACCTGGGATGGGTCCTGGACAGCTCAATCTGCGGCATGCGCATGGATCTTGTTATGTCAAAGATATAGGCCTGAACACGGTCTCCCCTCCGGAATCTTTCCCCGGGTATCATCTCTTTTTCCCGCAGGATACCCTCTGCCCTGCCGAAATTGACAATTACATCCCCTCTCTCAAAACGCTGGACAAAACCGGAGATGATCTCTCCCCTGCGGTCGATAAAACTATCATACACTGCGTCTCTTTCCACCTCTTTCACCTTGTGCACGATCACCTGTTTTGCGCTCTGGGCTGCGATCCTGCCCAGACGGGAAGAATCAAGCTTTTCTCCAAGTTCGTCGCCCATCTGGCAACTGGGATCAAGCCTTTTTCCATCCTCCAGGGATATCTGCATGTATTCGTCCTCAACCACGTCAGATACCACCTTGAACTGAAATACCTCCACCTCATCTATCTCTGGGTTGTATTGCGCCTCGATATTGTCATAATCGCCATATACCTTTTTGGCTGCACTGATCACGGCAGACTCAATAACCTCAACTATATCTTCTTCCTTGAGCCCTTTTTCCTTGACAATAAAATCAATTACCTTTGAAAGATTCAGAACCATCTCTTCTCCCTAAAAATCAAAGTCAAGCCTGGCCTTGATTATATCCGACATCTGAATCTCCACATCGGATCCATCCACAGCCAGGACCACCTTCGATCCGTTCAGAGCCTTCAACTCACCCCTGTATGCCCCTTTATGAGTGACTACCTTAACCATTTTATGGATAGATCTCTCATAGTCATCCCGGGTTTTCAGTTTCCTGTTCAAACCAGGTGAGGACACCTCCAGCCGGTAGGATCCGGAGATCGGGTCATCCGCATCAATCAGCATGCCTATTCTTTTATTGACAGACACGCAGTCATCCATGCTCACACCATCCGGCTTGTCAATGGTGATCCTCAGCATGCCTGATAAAAGCTCGAGATCCACCAGATCCAAACCCATCAGGCTCACCTCGCGGGACACCATTGCCCTCAACCTCTCTTTTAATGGTTTATCTGTCATAAACTGTCCGCTTATTTTTCCCTATATTAATAAATTTTCCCTATATTAATAAAAAAGTGGGCTGACGCCCACTTTTTCTTCAGCCCTTCCACGTTTTCCCTGCACCCTGCAGCATCAAAAGCGGGCAACGGGGGTCGAACCCGCGACATCCAGCTTGGGAAGCTGACACTCTACCAACTGAGCTATACCCGCATCGCATCTGTTCATAGAATAACCCATGATACTTTGTCAACCATCTTTGATAAAGACAGGAGACAGGAGACAGGAGGAAGGAGGAAGGAGTAAGGAGTAAGGAAGGAGGAAGGAGGAAGGAGTAAGGAGGAAGGAGGAAGGAGGAAGGAGTAAGGAGGAAGGAGGAAGGGGTAAGGTCTCCCTTCTTTTATCCCCGAAGGATCTTGATCAATACGACCCTGCGCCTGGGGCCGTCAAACTCGGTCAGAAAAACCCCCTGCCAGGTCCCCAGCACAAGGGTGGAACTCTCCACAAAGACATTTACGCTCGAGCCGATAATGCTTGACTTTATATGGGCGTGCGCATTCCCCTCTGCATGGCAGTAGCCTGCCTCCACAGGGACAAGCCGGTCAAGGGTCATGAGCATGTCCCGCTTTACATCCGGGTCTGCATTCTCGTTGATGGTAACACCACAGGTGGTATGCGTGACATAAACAGTCAGCATGCCTGCGGATATGTCTTCAGACCGGATAATAGACTGTACCTGTGAGGTGATGTCTATAAACTGCTGCGGTGAGGTGGTTTCAATCTCCAGGGTCTTTATCATTCATCCTCCAATCCCAGGCCGAAAAGCCCCAAAAAATTTTGTGTCGTTATAGAGGCCATCTCTTCGGGAGACACCCCCTTTATCTCTGCCATCACCTTAAGGGTATGGACCATATATGCGGGCTCGTTTCTCTTTGACCTGAAGGGTACGGGCGCAAGGTACGGGCAATCCGTCTCCACAAGCAGCCTTTCCAGTGGAACCGCATCAAGGGCATCCTTGAGCATTTGCGCGTTTTTAAAGGTAATAACACCTGGAATAGAGATAAAAAAGCCTTTTTCCACCACGCGCAGTGCCATTGCACGATCACCGGAAAAACAATGGAATACACCACCTGCATCCCATCCCCTGCAGCCATCCAGGGTTTTCAGGGTCTGTTCATGGCCGTCTCTGTCATGGATAATCAGGGGCAAAGAACGTCGGAGCGCCAGATCAATATGCGCCTCAAACATCTCCCTCTGCAGGTCTATACTTTCGGGTGTCCGGTACAGGTCAAACCCGGTTTCACCCACGGCTACAACCTTTGGATCATGCGCCAGGGCATCAAGCGCCATAACATCCGCCCTTGTGTATGTATCGGCCATCTGTGGATGGATCCCCACTGCGGCCCATTGATTGCCATGCATCCGGGCCATATCAAGTGCCCGCCTGGAATCCTCAGGGGCTATGCCAACCAAAAGCATCCCGCATACCCCGGCTGCACGAGCCCTTGAAAACACCTGGTTACGATCCGGATCAAACTCTTTAAAATGGAGATGATTATGCGAATCTATACACTGCATATCACATAAGCCTGCCGAGTTCTGAGTGGATCAGAGAATTGCTTGCAAGGATGGATCCTTCATACAGGTCAAAGGCCCCCTGGTTCATCGAGGTGACACGTCCACCTGCCTCCTTGAGGATAAGGACCCCGGCCGCCATATCCCATGGGTGAAGGCCCTCTTCATAAAACCCCTCAAAAACACCTGCAGCCACATGACAGAGATCCAGGGCAGCAGAACCCAGACGCCTGATACCCTGGGTTGACCGGATCACCCTTGAGAGCCTTGCGGTTATATCTTCTATATTCTCATGGGTATAGGGAAACCCGGTCGCCACAAGGGAGTCCACCAGCCTTTTTGTCTGTGACACCTTTAGAGGAGATCCATTCAAAAAGGCCCCTTTACCTGCCTGCGCAGAAAACAGCATATCGTTCACAGGGTTATAGCATACGCCGATATACGGCACCTTATCTTTATACACTGCAATGGAGACACAATACATCCCCAGATCATGCACAAAGTTTGTGGTCCCGTCCAGGGGATCGATAATCCACTGGTACGGGCTGTGGCCCGGTCTTTCAAACCCTTCCTCGGCCAGAATGGCATGGTCTGGAAACCTCTGCAGGATCTCGCATATAATAATGTCCTGGGCACCCTTGTCTATACGGGTAACCAGATCGATACGTCCCTTGTGCTCCACGCAGAGATCATCACATGAGGCGTCTGTTATAAACCCGCCTGCCTGCCTGGCGACCTCGATCGCAAAGGTCAGCATAATATTACCTTGTCATTTACCATGATTTATGCAATATATTAGACATGGAGACCGTTTACAAGATAAAAAAATCCACAAAGATACCCATGACCCTGGCCGTTATCCTTTCCATCCCTGTCTTTTATGATGTGTTTTCAACAGGGATGAGTACAAAAATCATGGTCATCACCATTATCCTCATTTCCATGTTCTATCTCCTCACGCTGAACAATCTCATCAAAAGGGTTGTCCTGGATAAAACATCTATTTCCACAAGATCCATTCTGGGCGTCAAACATATCCTGCTTGAAGATATCGATCTTGTTGACGGCGCCACCATGGGGACCAGACAGTTCATCACGATCTCGTCAAAAAAAAAGAACTACCTTGCAGCAAACAGTCTTGATGGTTTTTCCGATCTTATCTCCCGTGTCATAGAGATGACAGACAAGGAGATACAGGGAGAAGGTCTGCACATCATCGCAGAAAACACCATTAACAGGAAAAGCGAGGCCACCGGCGCATGGATCACGGTGATTCTCCTCCTCATCATTATTGTCATCCGTTTTTTCGCAATTTAGAGGCGGGAGACCGGAGACCGAAGAAACTGGAAACCGGAGACCGGAAAAGGCCTCACCGCAGAGACGCAGAGGACGCAGAGTTAAAATCCTATATAATATCACACGGGTAACCGTCACGCACGCCTGCGAAGTGCATTGCACGCAGACAGGCGAAGACCGAAGACCGGGAAACCGGAGAAACTGGAAACCGGAGACCGGATTGACTGAGTCGGTTGACAGTGCAAAGGCACGGAAGGTTAAAGTTTCAAATTTTGTAGCCGTGAACGGCTTGAAATTGGAAATTAGAAATTAGAAATTGGGGA